>JACQBY010000112.1 GCA_016201875.1 Nitrospirota bacterium | reverse complement strand
CTTTGACGACCCCAACGATCCGGTCTCTTTAGAAACCGTGATAGAAGTTCTGGGGGGACAGCCGGTCGATTATGAAGGAAAGAACAAATGCTGCGGGTTCCCCGTGATCCTCGAAAACCCGGTTCTCGGCCTGGCGATGTCGGGAAAACGGCTGGAAGAGGCAAAATCAGCCCATGCCGACGCGATGGTCACCCCCTGCCCTCTGTGCCACATGAACCTCGACCTCCAGCAGGGAAGGGCGGAAAAACAGCTTGACACATCGTTTGAAATGCCGGTTCTCCATCTTCCTCAGCTGGTCGGCCTTGCGATGGGATTTACGCCGTTTCAGATGCAGTTGATGCGCCACTTTATCTCTCTCGACTCCCTCGTCTCCAGACTCCAATAACCCTGCGGGCTTGCTGTCAGAGCCGGTTGCGCCGGTCCAGGTTCCGGTATCCGATAGCCTCTGACAGGTGATGCGGAAGGATTTTATCGCTCTTTTCCAGGTCGGCGATCGTCCGGGAAACCTTTAAAATCCGGTTATAGGCCCTTGCGGATAATCCGAGCTTATCCATGGCGGTTTCAAGGAGCTGACGGGAGGGAGAGTCGAGCTCGCAATATTTTTTGAAATGTTTCGGTTTAAGCCGGGCATTGCAAAAAACCCCTTCTTTCTGGTACCGCTCTTTTTGAAATTCTCTTGCCGCCACGATCCTTGTCCTGATCTCTTTTGAGCTTTCTTTCGCCCGGTCATTTGATAATTCTTTAAACTTGACGGCGGGGACCTCGATATGAATATCGATTCGGTCGAGAAGAGGGCCCGACACCCGGGTCCGATAGCGCTGAACCTGAAGGGGGGTGCAAATACAGGGGTGGTGCCGGTCTCCCAGATGGCCGCACTGGCAGGGGTTCATGGCGGCAATCAGCATGAAGCTGGCCGGGTAAGCCAGAGAGGCCATGGCGCGGGAGATCACCACCTTCCCTTCTTCCAGGGGCTGGCGAAGAACCTCCAGCACATTCCGTTTAAACTCCGGCAGTTCGTCCAGAAACAAGACGCCGTTGTTGGCAAGGCTGACTTCGCCCGGCCGCGGAACCTGCCCCCCGCCGATCAGTCCCGCGTCTGAAATGGTGTGGTGGGGGGAGCGGAACGGCCGGTGAGTAATCAGAGGCTGGTTTTGCTGAATCAGGCCGGCGATGCTATGAATCCGGGTTGTTTCGAGGGCCTCTTCAAAATGAAGCGCCGGGAGAATCCCGGGAATTCTTTTGGCCAGCATCGTCTTTCCCGATCCGGGAGGCCCGACCATCAAAACATTATGAGCGCCGGCCGCGGCGATTTCCAGGGCCCGTTTGGCCGATTCCTGCCCCTTCACATCGATAAAATCTTCGCCATAACCCGGATGTTCTGAGAATAAAGAGTTGATATCGGTCTGCAGAGGATTAAGTTTCTGGTTTTCCAGAAGAAATTCAACGACCTCGGGGATTGTATGGACGCCGTAGACATCGATTCCTGAAACCACGGCCGCTTCCCTTGCATTATCTGACGGAAGGATCAATCCTTTGAATTTTGCCTCGCGTGCCAGGATGGCGATGGAGAGAGCCCCCCGGACCGGACGGATTCTCCCGTCGAGCGAGAGCTCTCCGATCAGGAGATACTCCGAAACGGCTGATTGCGGAATCAGGCCGTCGCTGATTAAAACTCCGATGGCAATCGGGAGGTCGAAAGCCGACCCCTCTTTTTTAAGGTCGGCCGGCGCAAGGTTGATGGTGATTTTTTTAACAGGGAAATTAAAACCGGTATTCTTGAGGGCGGCCCGGACACGGTCTTTGCTTTCTTTGACTGCGGCATCCGGGAGGCCGACGATCGAAAAATTGGGGAGGCCCTGCGATAAATCGACCTCGACGTCGACCAAAAAGGCATCGAGTCCGAAAACTGCGCTGCTCATCACTTTAGAAATCATTATCCAGCCTGTTCCAGGTAAATATCGGCTAATAGTAGGATAATGAAACCGCAAAAGTCAATTTGGAAAGAGCGGGCAGATTGGTTCAGCAAGCGATTGGCAAAATCGCTCCATTATGAGATTGAATCGATGATTGCATTTAAGGTCGGACTTGGACGCATTGCTTTGATCGTTTTCTTCTCATCGGGATGATAATATCCGTCCAAATCAACCGGTTTCCCTTGTGCGCCGATCAGTTCGGCGGAAATCTTAGCCTCATTTTCTTCAAGCTGTCTGGCGACTTTGGAAAAACGGGCTTGAAGAGCCTTATCTTCTGTCTGCTGGGCCAGAGCCTGCGCCCAGTACAAGGTGAGATAAAAATGGCTTCCACGGTTGTCAATCTCACCCACTTTGCGCGACGGCGACTTATCGCTTTCCAAAAATTTGGCATTGGCCCGATCGAGTGTGTCTGCCAAAACTTTTGCGGTCGGATTATTGGAGAATTTGCTGAGATGTTCTAAAGAGGCGGCCAGAGCGAGGAATTCACCGAGCGAATCCCACCGCAGGTACCCTTCTTCCTGAAATTGCTGCACATGTTTGGGCGCCGAGCCGCCGGCTCCGGTCTCGAACAGGCCCCCTCCTTTTAACAAGGGGACGATCGAGAGCATTTTTGCGCTGGTCCCGATTTCGAGAATCGGGAAGAGATCTGTGAGGTAGTCCCTCAATACGTTCCCTGTGACGGAAATCGTATCTTTTCCGTCTTTTAACCGTTGCAGAGAGAACTTCGTCGCTTCCGCAGGAGTCATGATTCGGATATCGAGTCCTTTTGTATCGTGATCCGGCAGATATCGATTGACCTTCTTGATGAGTTCAGCATCATGGGCCCTGTTTTTGTCCAACCAGAAGATCGCGGGGGATCCTGTGGCTCTTGCCCGATTCACTGCCAGCTTAACCCAATCCTGGACCGGCGCATCTTTGGTTTGGCACATCCGCCAGATATCTCCTTCGTCCACCTGATGCTCCAGTAACGTTTGCCCTGACGCATTGACAACCCGAATTTTACCGGTTCCCTGGGATTTGAAGGTCTTGTCGTGCGATCCATATTCCTCTGCCGCTTGCGCCATCAGCCCGACGTTGGGAACGCTCCCCATGGTTCTTGGGTCAAAGGCGCCATGGTTTTTACAGAATTCAATGACTTCATGATAGACCGTGGCATAACTGCTGTCGGGAATAACCGCTTTGGTATCGTATGGTTTTCCGTCGGGACCCCACATTTTTCCGGAATCACGAATGACCGGCGGCATGGAGGCATCGATAATGATGTCGCTAGGAACATGTAAATTGGTGATTCCTTTATCGGAATTAACCATCGCGAGCGGAGGCCGTTTCTGATAAACCGCTTGAATATCTTTTTCAATGGCCTGGCGTTGATCCTCCGGCAATGATTTAATTTTGACATAAAGGTCGCCCAGGCCGTTATCGGGATCGACCCCCAGTTTCTGGAATACGTCCTTGTATTTATCAAAAACCTCTTTGAAATAGACAGAGACGACATGACCAAAGATCTTCGGATCGGAGATCTTCATCATGGTCGCCTTCAGATGGACGGAGAAAAGGATCCCCTGTTTTTTTGCATCTTCAATCTGTGCTTCAATAAACTCGCGCAACGCGCGGCGGCTCATAAAGGTCGCATCGATCACTTCTCCAGCCTGAAGGGGAAGCTTCTGTTTCAGAACAGTGATCCCTCCGTCTTGACTGACAAATTCAATTCTTGCGTCGGTTGCCGACGAGAGCGTGGTCGATTTTTCGTTGGACCTGAAGTCCCCATGTGTCATGTAGACGACATGCGTCTTGGAGTCCCGGCTCCAGGGCCCCATCTTGTGCGGGTGTTTTCTGGCATAATTTTTTACCGAGAGCGGCGCACGGCGGTCGGAGTTCCCTTCCCTTAAGACCGGGTTGACGGCGCTTCCTTTAATTTTATCGTAACGGGTTTTAATTGATTTTTCCTGGTCGTTCTTTGGGTCTTCGGAATATTCGGGGAGCTTGTAGCCCTGACTCTGTAATTCCTTGATGGCCGCTTTCATCTGGGGGAGGGAGGCGCTGACATTGGGGAGTTTGATCATATTCGCCTGCGGTGTCTTGGCGAGTTCACCCAATTCGGCAAGATCATCCGGTTGTTTTTGCTCTTCAGAAAGAAATTCAGGAAAGGAAGCGAGAATCCTCCCTGCAAGGGAGATATCTTTCAATTCCAGGGCAACACCTGCCGCTGCGGTAAATGCGTTGACCATTGGCAGAAAAGAATAGGTTGCCAGCATCGGCGCTTCATCCGTTTTTGTATAAAAAATCTTGGCTGTTTTTGACATTTTGGTTCTCCTTACTTAAAAATATTAAATTATTCAACCAGTTCTATCAGTTGACCCGCATGGAATATGGGGTCTCTTTCTTAAACATTTTAGATAATTATGCAGGCATTAGATTTAACTTGAGCCGGCGGCGGTGGAACGAATTCCGGAGAAATCGATCACTCATTCCGGATTCAAGTCGTCCGCCGATTCGGGGGCGGATCGTCCTCTTTAGAATAAAGGTACACGGGGTGATTTATTTTTACTACAAATGAATCGTTGAAGTCAACGTGTTCCCATCCCGAATGGTGTCGACCCGAAAAGGATTCTCGGCCTTCCAGATTAGATCATTTTAAAAACTGTACCGCAGTTCGGTGAAGATTCCCTGATTTTCGTGCAACCTGCCGAAGAAGGAGTCTTGCAGACCGGTGTAAATCTCTCCTCCAAAGGTTCCCTTCAGATGGTCGGTGAAGGCGTAGGTAATATAGAGATCTAACTTCAGCGCGGTGGTCCCGAATCGCTGATCATCTTCGAAAGGGAGCAGAACAGTAAAGTCATGGGGTGTCAGATTGTCGGTGGGATTGATTCCGTCTGCCCGGCCCCACACCACAATCTGTTTTCCGACGAAGAAGGGGTTCTGGTCATTCAACATCTTTGAGGAGGTGTAATAGTCAGACCGGATGGAACCGGTCAGTCCCTCTGCCCGCAGGAACAACCAGCTCCTGGACCATCCCGATTCCTGCGGTATACCGCCTGATTCTCCCTCGGCTCGTACCGGTAACTCCGCAATAAAAAAGAGGACCAGAAGAAATCCGCACCATCTTATTAAAATTAATGGTCTCGTAAAAAGTCTGAAAAAGCAGTTTTCTGTCATTCCCGTGCAAACGGGAATCCAGTTTTTTAAAGTAGTTATGTGCTTCCTAGATTCCCGCTTTCGCGGGAATGACGACTTCTTACAAGACCATCAAAATTAAAAGGACCGGCTTCATTTTTAATTTTCCTTTCCATTTATGGATGGTTGAATATCATGATTGTCGCGTCAATAAAATAGATGCATCGTGGTTTTTTAAAAAAATGAATAAGAGAGTAGACATATTTTTTAAAACTTTGTATGATAACGCGCAGAGTAGAATAAAAAGAAGAAGAATGAGGGTAAGTAGTATAACCTTCTATCAGGGCAAACTGCTGGTGACAGCAGGACGCAAAGCCATCGGGTCTTAATAAATTTTATTTAAGAAAGCCGGGCTGCCGAGGTGACAAAGGTGATGTTGTCGCTTGGGCTGCCCGGCTTTTTTTATATCAAGGGGTCCATCAGGAGCAAGAGTGCCAGGGGTATCATAAAAGTCAAAATCTCATAAGAGAAAAAATGACAAAAGGATCATTCCGGGAAAATCCCCGGGAATTTCAAAGAATCAATTTGGAATTGAAAGGGATCTATCGGGTTCTTAACCTCGAAGGACAAGAGGGATGTGCCGAAATTCAAAACCTGAGCCATGGAGGATTGATGTTTATTGCCTCCCATACCCTGAACAAATGGGATTTGCTTGACATGACCGTCTATTACCAGGAATTTGAAATTCCTTTAAATGGCAAAGTGGTCTGGACAGCCCCGATGAGCGAAACATTACCGATAGAATACCAATGCGGCCTGGAGTATATGAAGATTTCCGCCGTGGATAAAATGTATTTATCTTTGATTATGGTCCTCCATCAAGAGAGAGAAAAATAGGCCTTATGCGGGTGCCGGATCAACCTTTGATGGCGGCCGTCAGGCGGAGCGGAGGGCCTGGACGATGTTTTTACGGGCCGCCTGAAGGGCCGGAAGAACCCCTCCGGTAAAACCCATCATCAGGGAAAAGAGGAGAGAATAAAAAATAATCGAAGGGGAGAGGGCGAATCGGAAAGCGATTTCAGAAAAGGTGGCGAAATTGGTGGTGGAAACCGTTGTAAACCCGAGAAAAGAAGCGAGAAAAACCCCCCCAGCGCCTCCGATCAGCGAGAGAAAAAGCGACTCCATTAAAAATGCTCCCAGAATATAGCGTCTTTGAAAACCCATTGCCCTTAAAGTTCCGATCTCGGTAGTCCGGTTCGAGACGGCGCCGTACATGGTAATCATGGCGCCGATGACGGCGCCCAGACTGAAGACCAGGGTGACAAAAATCCCCAGAACCCGGATAAACATGGCCAGGACTTCCGACTGCCGGGCATAATACCTTTTTTCCCGCTCCACGGCGACGGTAAGTCTGGGATCGGATTCCAGCCGGTTTTTCAGGCTATTAAAATCTCCGGAGCTTTTTAACTGAAGCAGGACCGAAGAAAAGACCGGCCTTCGGAACGCCTGAATGAGCTGTTCGGCGTCGACCCATATTTCCGATTCATAAGCGGCCCCTCCCGAATCGAATAAGCCGACCACTTTCCACTCCCTCATGCCAAACCGGATCGTCTCCCCGAGACCGACCCCTTCAAACCGTTTGGCCATCGAAATTCCGGCGATGATTTCGGACGAGCCGGGCTGCCAGAGCCGTCCGGCGGTCAGTTTAACCTCCGGGCGCATCGAGAGCGATTCCGGGTTGACCCCCCGGAGCGCGATGTTCGAAGGCTTATGGGTCCCCCGTTTTGGAAGGTTGATCAGTACCAGCGCTTCACCGGCTGCCAGAGGCCTTCCTGCCGTATCCCCGGCGATTTCAGGCTGGCTTTTAATAATATTCGCCTGTTCCCTGTCGATCATGCTTTGAGCTTCAGAGGCCGACCCTTTCCGCAGAACGATGGCATTCTGGTCCGAACCGGTGGACACCATGGTTTTTTCGAGTCCGTTGGCCAGCATCAGGACCGTTGAAAAAACAAAAACGACCATCGCCATCCCCCCTGCGGTAAAGAGAGTGGTCAACCGGCGGGTCCATAGATTTCTAAAGCTGTAATAAAACGGGATCATTTCAGGCGCTTTCTCCTCTTCAACCGATTCTTCGGAGCCCCTCCGCGATCCGGAGCGTCGAGGCGCGCCATGCGGGAAAGAGCGCCGCCGCAACCCCCACGGCCATGGCGATGAAGAGGCAGGCAAGATAAGTTTCCCCTTCGACCCTCAGCATCGGAAAAAAGTTTTCCAGTTTTTTTCCAAAGAGCGAAACCGCCGGATAAGTCCAGACGACCCCTAAAGCCCCTCCCAGCAGGGCGATGACCAGAGACTCTCCGGTAATTAAAAAGATCAGATGCCGGGGGCGGAATCCCAGGCTCTTCAAAACGGCATATTCGGTCAGCCGCTCCCG
>JACQBY010000122.1 GCA_016201875.1 Nitrospirota bacterium | reverse complement strand
TTCGGCTTTTTCAACGTTGACGGTGTCTTCTTCCAGAATTTCCCGGAGCTCCTGTTCGGCTGTTTTTAACTTCGCCTCATTGACGGTATTTTCAGTCCGGTAAGCATCCCTTAACGCTTTCAGGTCGTTTACCTGTTTTTCGCTTAATCCCAGGGCGTCTTTCATCTGCAGAAAGTGAACCGCCGCATTATGGGGCCTCATCCAGTAATTATGCATTTCACCGCCGCCGTATCCGCCATGAGGGCCTCCATAGTTTTCCATTCCGCTCCCCATTTCCTGATTTCCGGGATGGTTATCCGGCATCTCGGCGGACGCAAGAGAAGCGAAGGATAACATTAAAAAAGTAAACAAAACAGACAGTATTTTAAAAGAGAATCTCATATCTTTTTCCTCCCGTTATTTTTTCGCAGGTATTTGAACTGCTACAAATATACCCTTTTATCCGTCATTCCGGCATGTTTTAAGCCGGAATCCAGTGACTTTGCCTGCGTATTTTCTTCAAAACACCTAGATTCCCGATAGAAGCATTCGGGAATGACGAAAAGTGCCGCTGTAGTATTAAGTTTCAAGTTTAATCAGTTGACAAAGGGGGAGCTCTTGTTTATAATATTGACCAGATGCAGGGTTTACTCACAACCTCGATCACCTTCTTCTTAAAATTCAAACAAGTTCCACTAAACTAATAATTAAGATTTAATGTGTTCATCGGATTAATCCCCCTATTCGGCATCTCGAAAAATTTATAAATCATGGAATAAAAAAGAATTAACTTCCGGCGCCTTTTCATCGTTTGGTCGAATGACCCCTTACTCCTGGCAATGACAACTCATACTGCCCTGAAAAATCATTGAATCCATTGTATTTTTAAAGATAGGCTGATCCATTTTTATTTCCGTTAATCATCAACAATGGGTATTTTTAAAAATGTGACAGGCAGAGGAGTGATTCCTCAGGCGTTTTAAGCTTTGAATGTCCGGAGGAAAAAGATCGTCAGGAGAGAGCGAATACCGTAATACCGAAACTTTAAGGGAGATGTTATGAATTTGGGTCAATTAAAAGAAAAATCAATCGCCGATCTCAATGAGGTTGCAAAAGAGCTGAAAATTGAGGGGGCGAGCAACTTAAGAAAGCAGGAATTGATCTTTGCGATACTGCAGGCTCAATCCGAAAAAAACGGAGTGATTTTCGGAGAGGGCGTTTTAGAGACCCTTCCCGATGGTTTCGGCTTTTTACGGTCGCCTGATTATAACTATCTCCCCGGACCGGACGATATTTATGTCTCTCCTTCGCAGATCCGCCGTTTTAATCTGAGAACGGGAGATACCGTTTCAGGAAATGTCCGGCCTCCGAAGGAAGGAGAGCGCTATTTTGCCCTCCTGAAGGTCGAGACGATTAACTTCGAAGATCCCGACGTTTCCCGGGACAAAATCCTTTTTGATAACCTGACGCCGATTTATCCGATGGAGCGGCTGAAGCTGGAGTCGAGCCAGGACGATTACTCGACCCGGATTATAGACTTGATTACCCCTATCGGAATGGGACAGAGGGGCCTGATTGTGGCGCCTCCCAGAACCGGCAAGACCATGCTCCTTCAGGCGATTGCCAAGTCGATTACCAAGAACCATCCGGACGTGACCCTGATCGTCCTGTTGATTGATGAACGGCCTGAAGAGGTCACCGATATGCAGCGGCAGGTCAAAGGAGAGGTCGTGAGTTCCACGTTCGATGAGCCGGCGCAGAGGCACGTCCAGGTCGCCGAGATGGTTCTGGAAAAGGCCAAGAGATTGGTTGAACATAAGCGGAATGTGGTGATCCTGCTTGATAGTATCACCCGTCTGGCGCGCGCTTTTAATACGGTTGTCCCTCCCAGCGGAAAGGTGTTATCGGGCGGGTTGGATGCCAATGCTCTTCAGAAGCCCAAACGGTTTTTCGGCGCGGCGAGGAATATAGAAGACGGGGGGAGTCTGACGATTATTGCCACCGCCCTGATCGATACCGGAAGCCGGATGGACGATGTGATCTTTGAGGAATTCAAAGGAACGGGAAATATGGAGCTTCATCTTGAAAGAAAACTGGCTGACAAGAGGATCTTCCCGGCCATCGACATCAATCTGTCAGGAACCCGTAAAGAAGAGCTTCTGGTGGATAAAGAAGATCTGAATAAAATGTGGATTTTAAGGAAGGTGTTAAGTCCGCTGGGGTCTGTGGAAAGCATGGAGTTCCTGTTCGACAAGATCAGAGGGACCAAAACGAACAAGGATTTTCTGGAATCGATGAATAAATAGGGATTGAAAATCAAGGGCCGTTTATGGTAAATTTTACACCTTAAAATGGCATTAAAGGAAAGAGGAAAGGACATCTTATGAAAGCGGCTATCCATCCTGAATACAAGGAAACTCAAATGATATGCGCCTGTGGAACGGTGATGAACACCAAATCAACCGAAAAAGTGATCCGGTTGGATATCTGTTCCGCATGCCATCCCTTTTTTACGGGGCTTCAGAAAATTGTTGACGCCGAGGGTCGAGTCGAAAGATTCAAGAAAAAATACGCAAAAAAATAATTTATTTTTTTGAATGATTTTCAAAAAACCCGACCCGGTCACAAGATAAGGTTCGGGTTTTTTTTTAATGTTCTCAGAAAAGGCTTATGGCGACAACGGAATCATTTATTCTCCAGAAATTAGAAAGCTTGACGCATCGGTATGAGGAGTTGAGCCGGCTTCTAGGCGATCACAAGGTCTTAGCAAATCCCCAGGAATCTCAAAAATATGGGAAGGAACAAAAAGAGATTTTCCCCCTGGTGGCCCATTTTCACCGCTATAAAGAAGTTGAAAAACAGCGGGAAGAGGCCGAGCATCTTTTATCCGGCGCCTCGAATGACGATGAGTTTAAGGAGATGGCTCTGGCTGAGATCAAGCGGCTTGAGCAGGATAAAGCCAAACTGGAAGAGGAGATCAAGATTCTTCTGGTTCCCCAGGATCCCTATGACGAAAAAAATATCTTTCTTGAAATCCGGGCCGGAACAGGAGGCGATGAGGCGGCTCTTTTTGCGAACGATCTGTTTAGAATGTATTCTAAATATGCCGAGATCCATAAATGGAAACTGGAAATTTTAAGTTCCAGTCTGACCGGTATCGGGGGGATTAAGGAAATCGTCGCTTCTATTGAAGGAAAGAGGGTTTACAGCAAATTGAAATATGAAAGCGGGGTTCACAGGGTCCAGAGGGTCCCTGCCACCGAAGCGGGAGGAAGAATCCATACTTCTACCGTGACCGTCGCCGTTCTTCCGGAAGCGGAAGATGTCGATATTCAGATTAATGAGAACGACCTCAGGATCGATACCTTCTGCTCGTCAGGGGCGGGGGGCCAGAGCGTCAATACGACAAAATCTGCCGTGCGGATTACCCATATTCCTACCGGACTTGTGGTGAGCTGTCAGGATGAGAGATCCCAGCTTAAGAACCGGATTAAAGGGATGAAAGTGTTACGCTCCCGCCTGCTGGAGGCGGAAAATGAAAAACGGGAAAGCGAAATTGCCCAGAGCCGAAAAAGCCAGGTCGGCACAGGAGAACGGAGTGAAAAGATCCGGACTTATAATTTTCCGCAAAACCGTGTTACAGACCATAGAGTCGGCATGACGCTCCATAAACTGGAGGCGGTGCTTCAAGGGGATCTTGACGAATTGTTCGATGCCCTGTCAGCCTGGAACAACGCCCAGAAGCTGCAAACGTTATAACAGGAAATCTGCGATGGACGCATCTCTACCTATAAAAGCGGTCCGGCATAGCTCTCCCGGCGGGGAAAATTTGACTTTATCCGGGTTGGTGAAGTTCGGGGAGAATGATCTTCAATCCTGTGAGGATGTCGAAAGTCCTGGATTCGAAGCGGAGCTCTTATTAAGCGCATTATTAAAATGCCGCCGGCTTGATTTATACCTTCGTTTTGATGAGCGTCCCGGGCTTTCTTTGATCCGCCAGTATGGCTTCATGTTAGAACGGCGGCACCGTTTTGAACCCCTCCAGTATATTACCGGAAGAGAGATCTTTTTAAACCGGGAGTTTTCCGTCGGACCGGGCGTATTGGTCCCCCGTCCTGAAACTGAATTACTGGCGGAGGAAGCGATGCGTTTTTTAAACCGGGGCCCCTTTCTTGATCTGGGGACCGGAAGCGGTTGTATCGCCATTTCTCTCTGGCTGGAAAAACAAAAGGCTCTGGAGGGTTATGCGGTCGATATCTCTCCCGAAGCGCTCGGGTATGCGAGGAAGAACGCCAAATCGCTGGGAGCCGTCTCTCCCAAACTTCATTGGGTTAAAGGGGATCTGTTTCATCCCTTGCCGGACCATTTAAAGAATGCTTTTGAAGTGATCGTGAGCAACCCCCCTTATCTTGACATGAACCGGGATAAGATCGGTCGTTCTGTGAGAAAGTTTGAACCCCTGGCCGCTTTAGACGGCGGGGAGGGAGGGTTAACCTGTTATTCGAGAATCTTTAAAGAGGCGGTGAACTGGTTAAAACCGGACGGTTTTTTAATCCTTGAAATGGGGATGAACCAGGCCGGCCCCCTGATGTCGATGTTAAAAGGAAATTCTTCTTACCGCGTTTTAAATATCCTCAAGGACGAACAGGGCATTGACCGCGTTCTGACCATAGGCTTTAACGGGGCGGAAAAGAAATATGGATAAGCTGGTGATCACCGGAGGCGTTCCTCTCTCCGGAGAGGTGACCATCAGCGGAGCAAAAAATGCCGCTCTGCCGATACTGGCGTCAACCCTTTTATACAGGGGAACAAGTGTTTTTTCAAATATCCCCAAAATGGGAGATATCGCCACCATTAAAAAATTGCTGATCTGGCTCGGGGCGTCGATAGAGGAACGGAGCGATCAAACAGCGGTTGAATTTAAAAAAATCAACCGGCAGGACGCTCCTTACGAAATGGTCAAGACCATGCGGGCCTCTATTCTGGTCCTGGGGCCCCTGCTGGCCCGGTGCGGAGAAGCGAGAGTTTCCCTTCCGGGAGGATGCGCAATCGGCGCCAGACCGGTCAATTTAACTCTTTCGGCTTTAGAGAGAATGGGGGCCGAAGTGAAGATCGTGCAGGGATATATTCAGGCAAAAGTCAAAAAGCTGAAAGGGGCGAAGATTGTTTTTGATACCCCCACGGTGACGGGGACAGAAAATGTGATGATGGCCGCAACCCTGGCAGAAGGGACGACCCTCCTTGAAAACGCCGCCTGTGAACCTGAAATTACCGACCTGGCCAGATGCCTCTCTCTCGCGGGAGCTTCGATCCAGGGGGCCGGAACTGAAACGATGACCATCCAGGGAGTCAGGGAACTCCATGGCGTCGATTACAGCGTCATGCCCGACCGGATTGAAGCCGGCACTTTTATGATCGCGGGGGCCATCACGGGGGGGGATATCTTTATCCGGAAAGGAAAGAGCCGCGACCTGAAAGCGGTAACCTACAAGCTTCAGGAGGCCGGCGTGGAGATCGAAGAGGAAAAAGAAGGGTTGTGCGTCAAAGCAAAAAAAGGGATTCAGTCGGTGGATGTCAAAACCGCTCCCTTTCCCGGCTTTCCGACAGATTTGCAGGCACAGATGGCTGCTTTGATGACCCTTGCCAGAGGATTTTCAATTGTCACGGAAACCATTTTTGAAAACCGTTTTAACCATGTGGCGGAATTGGTGCGAATGGGAGCCGATATCCGGATTAACGGGAATCAGGAAGTGATCCGGGGGGTCAGCCGTTTAAGCGGAGCCCAGGTGATGGCTTCTGATCTCCGGGGAAGCGCCTCTCTTGTTCTGGCGGGACTGGCGGCGGAGGGGGAGACGCAGGTCTCCAGAATCTATCACCTCGACCGGGGCTACGAAAAAATGGAAGAAAAGTTCTCCCGCCTTGGCGCCAAAATGATGAGAACCAGGGGGGCCCTGTGAACGATTGGCTGACCATTGCGGTGTCAAAAGGGCGTCTTTTAAATGAGTCAGTGACCCTGTTAAATAAAATCGGCATTGCGCATAAAGAGCTCCTGCCGGGAGACCGGAGGCTCCTCTTTGAGCTCCCCCGCCAAAAAGTCAGGCTATTGCTGGTCAGGGCGGGAGACGTTCCGACCTATGTTGAGTACGGGGCCGCGGATATCGGCATCGCGGGCAAAAATGTTCTTCTTGAAGATGAGAAAGAGATCTTTGAACCGCTCGACCTGAAGTTCGGGTTTTGCCGGATCATTCTGGCCGAACCGATCGGGGTTGAATTAACCCGGAAAAAACGCCCCTCCAAACTCAGGGTGGCGACCAAATACCCCAATATTTCCGAAAAGTTTTTCAGTCAAAAAGGGATCCCGGTCGAGCTGATTAGACTCGGCGGATCGATAGAGCTGGCGCCGATGTTAGGGCTTTCCGACCAGATCATCGACCTGGTCTCGACGGGAGCGACCCTGAAGGCGCACCATTTAAAAATCGCTGAAGAAATTGCCGTATCGACGGCGAGATTAATCGTCAACAGGGCCAGCTTTAAGCTGAAGCATCAGAGAGTCTATGCGTTCATTGATGAGATCAGGTCTGTACTCTCTTAAAAAACGAGCCATCCTTTTTTTCGACCGCGGAGCGGGAAGATGAAAATCGTATCCTACAAACAACCCCGGTTTCAGAAACAATTAAATAAGCTAACCAGCCGGTTCGAGTTAAGCGAAGCCCCGGTCGAAAAGGTCGTGAAGTCGATTCTGGCCGATGTCAGGAAAACCGGCGACCGGGCGGTCATGAAATATACCAAAAAGTTTGACGGTCTCTCGTTGAAAAAAGGGGCGTTTTGCATTTCCCGGGAGCAGATCAAACAGGCCTGTCAAACAGCCGATCCCAAAGTGGTGAAAAGCCTGAAACTCGCCGCCGACAGAATCACCTCGTTTCATCAGCGCCAGAAGACAGAAAGCTGGAGTTATAAAGAAGGGGGCGTTACGCTCGGGCAGATGGTCCAGCCGATGGACCGGGTCGGCCTTTATGTCCCCGGAGGGAAAGCGGCCTATCCGTCGTCGCTTTTGATGAATGCGATCCCTGCTCTTGTGGCCGGCGTGAAGGAGGTGGTGGTCTGTTTTCCCTCCTTGAAAGGAGAAATTAACCCGTACCTTCTGGTCGCCGCGGATATTCTGGGAATCAAGGAAGTTTATCCGATTGGCGGAGCCCAGGCCGTTGCCGCGCTTGCCTATGGGACTTCCAGCATAAAAAGGGTGGATAAAATCGTGGGGCCGGGGAACATCTTTGTCGCCACGGCCAAACGGATGGTCTATGGATGGGTTGACATTGACATGATTGCCGGACCGAGCGAGGTCCTGGTGATTGCCGATGACTCGGCAAATCCCTCTTATGTGGCGTCAGACCTTCTGGCTCAGGCCGAGCATGACCAGAAGGCCTATCCGATCTGTTTGACCCCTTCGATGGCGCTCGCAAAAGAGATCAAAAAAGAGACCGAAATCAAATTGAAAACGATGGACCGGAAAGCGATTGCCGGAGTCTCGGTTAAAAACAACGGGGTGATCTTTGTCAC
>JACQBY010000132.1 GCA_016201875.1 Nitrospirota bacterium | reverse complement strand
CATCGCATTTTTAGTCTGGCGATCTTGTTTCCAGACGGAGGCTACTGTTCTAAGAGTTGCCAGAAGCGTAGTAGGACTGACGATCACAATCGATTTGTTCCACGCGTATAGGAACAGCTCCGGGTCGGACTGAAGGGCTAGAGAAAGAGCCCCTTCTATTGGGAAAAACATCATGACAAAATCAGGGGAAATAAGCTGTTCATTATGCTGATATTTTTTAGAGGCCAATCCATTGATGTGGTTATAAATGGATTGTTTGAAAGATTCGAGAAGACCAGCTTTCTTTTCAGAGGAAGTTTCAGAAATATACTGCTCATAGTGAACCAGGGAGACTTTGGAATCCACAATCAGATGCTTCTCATCCGGAAGATTGATGATCACGTCAGGTTTTTGAAGCTTCCCTTCTTCATCAACCAACCCCATGGCTTTTCCTTGAACGACGTATTCCTCCCCTTCTCGTAATCCGGATGCTTTCAAAACTCTTTCCAGTACAATCTCACCCCAATTACCCTGACTCTTGACGTCCCCTTTGAGCGCTTGAGTTAAGTTTTTCGTTTCAAGTGTCATGACAGCGTTCGCCTCAACGATTCTTTCAATCTCCTTTTTGAGAGCAAATCGTTCCCGGGCCTCGGAGCTGTAAGACTCCTCGACCTTTTTCTGAAATTCATGGATTTTTTCTTTCAAGGGATTAAGAAGGACCGAAATGTTTTTTTCAGAAGACTCCGTCAATTGCTGAGAATGCTTAGTGAATATCTGGTTGGCCAGATTCTCAAATTGAGTCGTCATTTCGCTTTTGAGACGGGCTAAATCCGCCTGGTAGGTCTTGATAGGTTTTGAGGTCAACTTCGGATTTTCGACCGAATAAAACCTTTCCAAGAAGTAATCCAACCCCCAGAGCCGCGATACTTAAAAGTCCGCCCCAAAAATACTCCATTACGGTTTTGTCTCCACTTGGATCAGAATAACTATCGTGAGGATGGTCATCATAAAAATTGCTCAGGATCTTCCGCCCTGTTCATGGGGGCAGATGTCCTCTCAGAAGCGACATCTGCCTCCAGACGACAGACTATTTTGCGGCATATCAGGCATTTGAAAAAGGTGGTTGATCCGTAGAAATCAGACTCCTTTTCTTCTGCCATGTTCCCATTGCACTTGGGGCAGTGCATGACTTATTTTGCGCCCAGGACTGCATCTTTGCAGGCTTTTCCGATTCGGAACTTCACCACTTTCTTGGCAGGGATTTTGATGGCTGCGCCGGTGGCGGGATTTCTGCCCATGCGGGCTTTCCGGTTTACGAGGACGAGTTTGCCAAGTCCCGGGAGCGTGAAGGCGTTTTTTGCCTCTTTGTACGCAAGTTCCGCGATGGCCGAGAGAACCTCGGCGATCTTTTTCTTCGGCAACTCCAATGTTGTTGCTAATTGAGAAATAAGCTGGGATTTTGTAATCGCTTTTGCCATACGATGATCTCCTTTTTTTGTTAGTTTTTAAATCTGTATGTGTGGCATTCCTTGAAAATCAGTTTTGGCGATAATACCGGCTTCCTCCAGGCAGGGCAACCAAAAAGTCAGGTCGTCTGAATCGATTTCCGGGTGAGTATTGAGCGGCAGATGCCCGCAATTGACGCAATGCACCATTCCTGCCGAAATAGCCAGCCTGCCGCCGCAATCGCTATGGGAAGGAAAGTTCTCCGAAACTGGGATTTTCGCTAACACTATTTCTCCTTTTCCTTAGCCAGTCTTTTGACTTCCGCCAAAAGTTCCTTTTTTGATACCAGGCCTTTCTTGTCCAGAATGTTATACAGGGCCTCCATTTCCCATACAATCGAGAGCACCATTTGATCCAAAGGTACCGGTTCCCGCTCGCCATTTTTCTGAGCCATTTTTCCTCCCATATTATCGAAGCAATTTCAGGATATCATTGAGCGATACGTACACTACAAGTCCGGCAAGTAACGAAAAACCTATCGCTTGCGCGATATGGATGAAACGTTTGCTGAGGGTCTTTCCCTGGATCGCCTCACAGATAAACAGAATCAGCCATCCCCCATCGAGAACCGGGATCGGCAAAAGATTGAAAATGCCGAGCTGGAGGCTGATCATCGCCATCAGGCTTAAAAAGGCCCCCAGGCCGGCCTTGGCCGCCTGACCGGTCATTTGCGCTATTCCGATCGGTCCGCCGAGGGTGTCCATCGACATTTTCCCGGTGATCAGCTTGCCAATCGCTGCGAAGGTCATGACTATGGAGTCAACGATATTCCCGGCGCCGGTTCGTATGGACTTGATTAATCCATATTTTCGAAAGACCGTTTCGTTCCCCATGGCGATTCCGACGATGACCTTTTTGAGATGCTCGTCATATTCCGGGGTGACCAGGGCGACCGAGGCAGACCCATGGCGGCTGATCCCCAGATGGACCTCCTTTCCGGCCTTATTCCCTAACAGAAAAAAGAAATGATTAAAACTGGTCACCGCCGTGCCATCCACTGAAAGAACAATATCGCCGGCCTGAAGACCTGCACGGTCCGCGGGCTTTCCCGGGAGGACTTTCTGAACTACCGGCCGGAAAAAGGGGTTTAAACCAGTCAGAGGACCGCTAACTGATAGAACAAGCTGGTCATTTCCCCTCTTGACGGTGATCGATGTGACGTTTTTTCCTATTAAAGATTGGGAGAGTTCCTTCCAGGTGTCTATTGTCTCGCTCCCAACGCTGATGATCCGATCCCCCTCCTTTAAACCTGCCTTTTGGGCTGTGGAAAAGTCCTCGATCCAGCCGACGACCGCAGGTTGCGACAGATAGACAGGCTCATGGATCCCAAACAGGTAAACAAGCGGCATGATCAGGAAAGCTAACAGGATATTGATGCCGGGACCGGCAAGGACAACCTTTCCTCGCTGCCAGAGCGTTTTGGAGGAAAACTCATCGGGTTGATTCCGGATTTCGTCCTGATTTTCACCAGCCATTTTTATAAAGCCGCCAAGCGGAATCGCACTCACCACATATTCGGTCTGTCTAATCGTTTTGCTCCAGATCTTTGGACCTAATCCAATCGAGAATTTCTCGACACGCACGCCATTTCTGCACGCGACGATGAAATGTCCCCACTCGTGAGCGATAATCACAACGCCCAAGACCACGATAAAAGAAAGGAGGGTCAACATTGCGGGAGATCCGTAATAACAAACTGTGATTTCATACCGGCCCTCTCATTTGACGATCGACATACTTCGCGAAGATCACTTGTTCCTCAGCGTGTAAGACTCTTTGCAGCGATCAGAAAAAGCCAGCATCAGATCCGGCAATTCCCGGTGAAGGATCAGGGAAATCGAGAAGAACTTGAAATTCCAATCGACCTCCCAAGTGTCTTGATCCGTGGTTTGAATATTCGATGGTTGACCGAAGACCTCATTTTCTAAATGCTTCAGGATTTTGAAGAAATCAACGTCCGGATCGGCTCCGTGGTCGAAAATACAAAATAATTTGTCGAGAATTTCGCTTTTATAGAAGAATAGGAGAAGCCCCTTTAATGGGAATCCATAGATTTCCTTGAGGCCGCCAATCACCATCTCAGTTGTATTTGGATTAAAAAGATTATTCTCCGTGGGAGAAGGGCGCTCTTCGGTCATGATGAGCGCTCTTTCGCGCTTGATGAACTCTTCCACGCCTTGTTTTGTGGTTTCTCTGGGAGCCAGGCCGAACGGTTTTAGCGACTCCGGCAATTCAAAGAAAAATTCTATCTGTTTCTCGTCCATGAATAATCC
>JACQBY010000131.1 GCA_016201875.1 Nitrospirota bacterium | reverse complement strand
GTTGCAGTGAGCCAGGTCAATGAAATCGGACAGGTCAAGCTTTCAATGGAGAAAATCACCATCAAGGCCCGGGAGGTCGTCCGCGCGACAACGGAGCAGGCCAAAGGGGGGGAACAGATCATGAGCGCCACCGAGAAAATGAGGAATATCACCGGCAAGGTGCGGAATTCCACCGCGGAACAGCTTCAGGGGAGCCGTCAGATTACCCTGGCGGCAGAGCATGTCAATTCGCAGATTCAGGAAATGATGAAGGCCATTCATGCCCAGAGGACTGAACAGGAGGTTGCCGGAAAGGCCATCCTGGAGATCAAGAACGCCGCCCATTCCAATGACCAGGTCGGGCATGAGCTGATGGAGACCGTCCGGCAGCTGGTCGCGGAGGCCGATTTATTAATGGCAGAGTTTTCTAAAATCAAGGTTTGATAAGGAATTGTCTGTATGAGTTCTGATTTTAAAATTCTTCGCTTTAATATTCAGGAAAAGGCATTTTCTCTCCCTTTATCCGGAATTGTTGAAATTATTTATTATAAAAAGCCTATGGAGGTCCCGCAATTAAAGGAGCCGTTTAAAGGGGTGATTAACCTGCGGAACAAGGTGATCCCCATTATTGATCTCAGGCAGATTCTCGAAATGAACCCGAAAGAGGATGCGGAACCGCAGCATATCCTGATTATCAGGTTTAAAAAGACCTTAATGGGATTAATTCTTGATGAGGTTAAAGATGTCCTTTATTTTTCAGCCAATCAGCTTCTGACAGCTTCTTTTGAAGACAGCCGCCAGGATAAATATCTTAAAGGGATATTCAAACATAAAGACGAATTGATTCTGCTTCTGGACATGGACAGGATACTGGGTCTGGAAGCCTATCAAATGCTGAATCAACTGGTTTGAGGGAAGGAAATTGAGGAAAACATGAACCAAAAAATTCTCGTTGCGGTAGACGGAGAAGCGACTCAGGATATCATGAAAGAAATTCTGGCCGGGGCCGGGTATGAGGTGTTCCTGGCAGGAACGGGAAAAGAAGCTCTGTCTATTTTAGACAGAGAACATCCCCATGCGGCTTTTCTGGATGTCGCTCTTCCTCAGGTCCTGGGTTTTGAAATCTGCGAGATCATCAAAAAGAGCTCTCATTTAAAAAACACCGGAGTGGTCCTGGTGTCGTCTATTTATGATCAGGCCCGCTATAAAAGGGCGCCGCAATCCCTTTATGGAGCCGATGATTATATTGAAAGACATCACATCCATGACCAGATGGTTGCCAAGCTGAAAAAAATCCTGGGAGAACCCTCTCCAGAGGCAGAGCCTTCCAAAGAGGCGGTCAACGTGATCCCGGCGCCGGCCCCGGAAGTGTTATCGGCCCCTGTCAGTCAACCGCCGCTTCAGGAGGCGGTTGAATTCTCTCTGGAGCCGCTCGCCGAACCCGTTTCCCAACCCATTCCTCAGCCAAAACCGATGGCAGAAGCGGCGCCTGCGCCCGCGCTCCTGAGTCCCCCGAAAAAAGAACCGGACATTTCTCCTGAGGAGACGGTCCGGCATGAAGAGGCAAAACGGTTTGCCCGTCTGATCGTCTCTGATATCGCGCTTTACAATCAAAAGGCGATTGAAGAGGGAATCGAGAACGGGAATGTCGAAGAGATGTTGAAGGATGATATGGCAGAAGCGGAAAAACTTTATCAGGGAAGGGTTTCCAAAGAAATCCGGGAAAAGACAAATTACCTGAAGGGAGCGCTTCTCGATTTTGTCGAGCGTAAAAAGCAAATGATGAAAAGATAACTGTAACCCTTGAGGTATTATGAGCGTTAATCAGGAATTGCTGGATCTGAACCATCCCAATATCGAAAATCGGCTCAAAGCTATCGAGCATCTGGGCGCCGCGAAACAAAAAGAGTCGCTGGCGCATCTTGTCGAGGCTTTAAAGTCATCCGAGTGGAGAATCAGGAAAGAAGCGGTCATGGCTCTCTGCAAGTTTGATTTCGACGAGGAACTGACCCATTATTTAATAGAAGCCCTTAAAAATGTCACAGAACCGGGCGAGAAAAACAGCCTGGTTGAAATTTTTTTTGAGTTTGGGAAAAAATCCGTTTCCCCTTTGATGAGCCATTTTCAGGAAATGAACGCGGACGTCAAGAAACTCTGCATAGATATCTTCGGTGAAATCGGCGACCGCGAAGCATCCTATCTGCTGATTCAATGTTTGAAAGATCAAAATCAAAATGTGCAGATTGCGGCGGTCGAGGCGCTGGGAAAATTAAAGGAAAGCCGGGGAGTGGACGATTTGCTGGTTTTCCTCCAGCATGAAAATCAGCTCTTGAGCTTTGCCGCGATCAACGCCCTGGAGCAGATCGGAGACAGCCGGGCAGTGGAGCCGATCATCCGCCTGCTGGGAAAGAATATTTTAGACCGTCCCGCGCTTAAAGCCCTTGGCCGGCTGGGAGATCTTTCGGCGTTGAATCCTATTGTGAATTCGCTTCAGAACGGTTCTCCGAAAGTCAAAAAAACGGCTCTGGAAGCGCTGGTCACCCTGCAGGAACAGGTGTCCTTCCAGCACGAAGTCAAGATTATCGGACGGCTCAGGGAAATTTATAATAAAAATATCACCCTTTTTCTCCTTGATCTCTTAAAAGAGCCCGGAGAAGAGGCTTCTGTCCACCAGGCGGCCATCCGGATTCTGGGATGGATGGGAGAGCTGATGAGCATTCCTCTGCTGATTCCGTTTTTAAACGGAGGGCAGAAAGAAGAGGCCCTTCAGGCGATGGTGCGGATGAAAAGAGGATCCGTGGACGGACTCCTGGCCGCTCTTCCGAGATCGGAGGGGGCGATTCGAGAAGGGATCATCAAGTGCCTGGGGGAAATAGGAGACCGGAAGGCGGTCGGACCCCTTTTAAAAATGGGATCCGACCCGGTCGGCCATGTCCGGCAGAGCCTGGCCGCGGCTCTCGGAAAACTGGGCGACCCGGCATCCTCCAGGGTC
>JACQBY010000119.1 GCA_016201875.1 Nitrospirota bacterium | reverse complement strand
CGCCTGATCTCCGCTTCCAATAAAAATCTGGCCGAAGAGATTAAAAAAGGGAACTTCAGAGAAGACCTCTATTACAGAATTAATGTGATCCCCGTCCATCTCCCTCCCTTAAGAGAACGGAAAGAAGATATCCCGGAACTCATCGAATATTTTCTGGAAGAAATTACCCTTCAGGAGGGATTGAAGCCAAAAACCATTACTCCTGAAGCCGTCAATCTGCTCAAGGAGATGGAATGGAAAGGGAATATCCGGGAGCTTCGGAACTTCATCGAAAGAGTGCTGATCATGTCCTCCGGACCGGTGATTACAGACCGGAACCTTTTTAGTTTTTCTGAAAATCAAAACCCTCCGGGG
Organism: Nitrospirota bacterium; assembly: GCA_016201875.1. GTDB lineage: Bacteria > Nitrospirota > Nitrospiria > JACQBW01 > JACQBW01 > JACQBY01. The sequence goes on along the minus strand of JACQBY010000119.1, from coordinate 3,164 downwards.
GCCCATAAGTTATTTCAGGCGGGATCATCCCCTTCTCTCAAAGAAGCCAGGGCTTTGTTTGAAAAGAACTTTATTCTTGATCAACTCGGCGCTCTGGATTGGAATATCAGCAAAACAGCCGAAAAACTCCAGATCGAAAGGACCCATCTCTACCGGAAGATGAAACTCCTCGGTATTGAACCTAAAACGCCATGAATACGGGTAACTTTCCCATTGCGAATTTAGAAACAGGAGAACACTATAAAGTTAAAATCCTCAAACTGGTCTCAAAAGGGAAAGGAATGGCCCTGCTGGAAAACCGGGTGCTGTTTGTCCCTTACGTTTTGCCAGACGAAGAGGTTGAGGTTGAAATCACTCAAATCAAAAAAGATTATCTTCTGGCCAAAAAGGTTTCCGTGGTTACCCCCGCTCCCCTCCGGACTGTTCCCGTATGCCCCGTTTTTGAGCAATGCGGCGGATGTCAGCTCCAGATGATCGATTACGCCGGCCAGCTCGATATAAAGTCCGGCTTCCTGAAAGAATCTCTTCTCCGAATCGGTAAAATAAACCCCCTTATCTTACCGATTATTCCTGCTTCAGATCCGCTCTATTACCGGCAGAGGGTCCAATTTAAAATATCCTTTCTCCATGAACACCCCATCATCGGGTTTTATCGTCCGGAATCAAGAATGGTTGTTCCCGTTGAGCGCTGTCACATCATCAAACCTCTCTTGAATTCTTTATTAGGCGAGGTCCGGCAGCTGATCGAAAGAACCCCGGATTTATATCACCCCTTAAAAGAGATCACTTTTTCTGCTTCGTCGCTCAACGACGACATCTTCATCGAACTGAATGTGGGAGCCGGGTCCATGCCAGATCATGCCCTGCAGGATTTCTTTAAACTTCCGTTTCATATCAGGGGACTCGGCATCACTCAAAACGAAAAACAGGTTAAGGTTTTTGGAAAAAACTCTATTGTCCATTCCATTAAAAATCCCCTTGATCCCGCCGAATCCCTTAAATCAAGAAACAGCGGCGGCGTTTTTTCACAGGTCAACCGGGAGATGAACTTAAAATTAATTGAGACCCTGATGTCGTGGGCAGGCTTAACAGGGAAAGAAGAGGTTTTAGAACTCTTCTCGGGAAACGGCAACTTTACCCTCTTATTGGCCAAATATGCGTCTCATCTCACGGCAGTGGAAGAAAACCCCCTCGCTATTGAAGATCTTCGATACAACCTTCAGGTAAACGGGATCAAAAACTGTTCGGTCAGAAAAGGGAAAACTCAAGAGGTCCTGTCACGCTGGGATAAATCGACATTCCCTTTAGACCTGTTGATTCTCGATCCTCCGAGAGAAGGGATCGATCCGCCATCCGTTAAATCGATTTTAAGAATCGCCCCCCGCAGGATTTACTATATTTCGTGCGATCCGGCGACTCTGGCAAGAGATTTAAAGGCTTTATCAAAAAGATACAACATTCAGCGGATCGCTCCGTTTGACATGTTTCCTCAAACCGCCCACCTGGAAACCCTGACAGAACTCCAGCGCAAGTCATAAACTCCCTGTTTTTAAATCCCCGTTGACAAAATTGCAAAGGCGAGTATAGTTAATATATTATTTATGTTAAACAGAGAATTGTTACCCACCTATTTTCCAAGGAGAGTTCCATGCAAAAAATAAAAAATACTTTTCTTTTGGTCATGCTTGGAATATTTGGTTTTTTATTTACTTATGTTCCCGACACGCTCGCCATTCCCGCTTTCGCGAGAAAATATGATGTCTCCTGTGTCATGTGTCATACGACGTTTCCCAAACTGAATGACTTTGGAAATAATTTCAGGGATAACGGTTATCAGATGGGAAGCGACAGCGATCTTCCCACCAGTCTGGATAAGGGGTATTTTCCTATTGCATTCCGGACCACCGTGGGTTACCAGTTTATCAAAACTGGAAGTGACAATACCTATACATCGGGATTAGGTCCTACAGGGCTTGATTTTTTAAGTGGAGGAACGATTGACCGGGATATTTCTTTTCTTCTGGTTCCTGCGGGTGTATCTTCCAATTTAGGAGGGCCTGCTACATTTTCACTCGAATCCTCCTGGATTCGCTTTAGTAATTTACTCGGGTCGCCTTTGCTCAATGTCAAAGTAGGGTTTGGAGATTTAGAAAAACCTTTTTCCACTCACCGTTCTTTGACAATATTATCCCCTTATCTCATTTATGAATATTCTCCGACAGACCTTGATGGCTTTAAACTTGGTGATTACCAGGGAGAACTTCAACTGATGGGGCATACCACTAATGGAATGGGAATATTCCGTTATGCTGTCGATGCGGTCAGTAATAATACCTACGGCGGTCATGATACAGGTTATTATCTGCACGTCACTCAATCCATCGGAGGAGGAGGGATGTCTTCGGGTTATCGCGGAGGGATTTTCGGATTGTATATGCCGATGCCGACTACAAATGGAACGACGCCGTTACTAGGGCCTTTTGATCCTGCGACAGGGGGTTCGACCACAGGGGGGTCTTCTCGCCCGATCACCAAATATGGGGTTGATTTTAGCATGAATTTTATCGAAAACAGGTTAAACCTGTTTGGGGTCTATTTGCTCGGGAGCGATGATAAAGATTTAAAAACCGATGGCGCAGGAGCCGTCACCGGCGTCCAGGATGCCAAATATTGGGGAGGTTTTATCGAAGCCAATTACCTGGTGACTCCAAAGGCTGTTCTGGTGGGACGATATGATCTCATCCGGAATACTCAACAGGCTGATTCTACCTTTATCTCATCGGCTAACGATCAGGACGCAATCACTCTTGCTCTCAGATATGCCCTCGTTATTCATAACCGGGGAGAAATATGGCTCCACAGCGAGGCCAATAAAACAGAAATAACGGATATCACTGGCGTGACAAACAAGGATTTTTCCGCCTTTCTGGGGTTTGATTTCGCCTACTAACCAGAAAACAGAAGACTGAATTGAAAGCGGCAGGCTAAAATATTAGCCTGCCGCTTTTTTTATTAAATTATTAAATGGTGGGGATGCGGAGAATCGAACTCCGATGAGGTTGCCCCCGGCAGATTTTGAGTCTGCTGCGTCTACCAGTTCCGCCACATCCCCTGCTACTTCTTTCCCCTCCCTCGATGGGAGGGGCCAAGGGGAGGGTGAAGTT
>JACQBY010000116.1 GCA_016201875.1 Nitrospirota bacterium | reverse complement strand
TCAGCTTTCAGCGAAGAGAGAGCAAGCTCTCCGTTTTCGGCAATCGCCACATGATATCCTTTTGCCTTGAGCCAGAAAGCCATTGTCTCGGCATAGTCCTGCTCGTCATCTACGAGCAGGACTTTGATCTCCGCCATTGGGCGCTCCTTATCGACGGCCAGAATTTCAATAACTGACAACTCAAGCCGCCTTCTGTTCCGATCCATTTTTCCATTTTAAAAACAACCGCCACCAGGAGAGCCGGGTCTCTTTCTGCTGAACGGTTTTATTTTCTCTATAAACAGGCAGCGAGACGGTGAACTTGCTCCCTTTCCCCGGCTCGCTCTCGACCCAGATCCGGCCTCCGTGCTGCTCCACCAGGACCTTCGTAATTGTCAGGCCCAGCCCGGTTCCTTTTACATCGCCCGCCTTTCCGGACACCTGGACGAACTTTTCGAAAATCCTGGAAAGGTCTTCTTTCTCGATTCCATGACCGGTGTCGGCCACGGCCACCTTCAGGTGGGAGACCTGTTCCATCCCGGGACGGACATCCGGGATGGTCAGCGTCACCTTCCCTTTGGACGGCGTGAATTTCACCGCATTGCCGGCAAGATTCGTCAGAATCTGGATCACCCGATCGCGGTCCGCAAAAACGGCTGGAAGATTCCTGGGGGCCTGCCAGGTCAGCTGAACGTCCCGCGATCGGGCAAAGAGGGCCATCGTTTGGCCGACCTCCTCTACCATCTCGGAAAGGTCATGGATGTCCCGGTTCAAGACCATCTTCCCGGCTTCCAGCTTCGAGAGATCAAGAATATCATTGATCAGCCGGTTCAGGCGCTCCACATTGCGCTGGGCCAGGGAAAGCATTTTCTCCTGCTCGGGAGCGACAGCGCCTGCAGATTTGTCCAGGATCAGCGCAAGCGCCTGCTTGACGGAGGCGAGGGGCGTCCGAAGCTCATGGGTCACGCTGGCCACGAAATCCCGCTTCATCTGCTCCACCTCCCGGACCTTGACCACGTTGCTCAAGGCCGTCACCATTCCGACGACCTTCCCATCCTGGTTCTTTATCAGGGCCATGCCGGCCTGAAGCGTTTTCTGCGTGGCCGGGTCGCTCCGGACCTCCGCCTCCGGCGCTCCCTGTCCCGTGAAAGCGCTGCTGAGAACGTTCGAGAGAATCACCATTCGGTCCTCGCCGATCCCCTCCCGAACGTCCCGTCCCACGATTGTTTTTAACGTTGCCCCATAAATCTTCTCGGCGGCGGGGTTCATCATCACAATCCGTCCCTGATCATCCACCACAACCATCCCTTCGGCCGCTGTCGCCACCACTCCTTCGGAACGTTCCTTCTCAAACGTCACTTCTTGTTTTTCCTGTTCCAGCTGTGAGGTTGCCTCCTTGACCTTGTTCTCCAGTTCTTTCTGTATCTGGTCCATCACCTGTTGAAAGATCTTCTGCTGGTGTTCCTTGTCCTTCACAGCCCGCTTGATTACGGTCAGAAGCGCCATTTCCAGGCTCATCTGTTCGACCCGGGATAGCCATGCCCGCTCTTCCCCGTCTACTTCCCCACCTTTCCCCCCCGGAACTTCGGGTGCAGGATCAACTGCCTCATGTTCTCCTACTTTAATGTATACGGCCGTGTTGCACTGAACATGGCGGACTCCCCGATGGCTCAATTGTTGGGAAATCTCTTCCTCCTGAGGGTCGGGCCGCCTGTTGAGGATTTCAAAAAGGACCGTGAAATCCTGAAGAGGGATGCCCGGTACAAACGTTAGACTCTGGAGGTGAAACCGCTCAAACAGGGCAATGAAACCGGCCTCCAAGCCGCCGATACCCTCGGCCACAATTCCGTTCACCAGGAGATGATTGTCGGCAATCTGAAGCGTCAACTCTGATCTTTTCTGGAGAATCAGATTCAACCCCTCATGAGCCTCTTCCAGGGACCGTTTTACGACGGGATGGTTCAAATGGTAAAGCCCGGTGCGGCCGAGAGTCTGACCCATTCGGCGAATCCAGACCGTAACCCCTTCCATCTCGTTGGCGGCAGTGATATCGGCATCCATGCTAACTCCATATCTATATAAGAAAGATAGCATCTCTTTTACAACTGTCAATTTTTGGCGCCAGCATCCAATCACGGGGTCAATGTATGAATGGAACGAAAACCTGGCATAAGAATTAAAAAAGGGATTGCTCCCATTTTTTAAAAACGGTATACTTTTCTTTTTTACGGCGCAAATTAAAGGAAATCAGATTGGAAAAACAAAACGAACCGGTGACTGATCGAATGAAACAGCTGGAATCCCTTGTTCTTCAAAACAGCCAGCAGATCTTGTTTTTGCAGGGAGAATTAAAAAAATCAGGGGACACCCTCTCCACGCTTCAGTCATTGTATGAAAAATTATACCGAAAGACCTTTGCCACCTGCATTCAATGCCATACCGAATACGATCTGTTGACCCATCATTACAGTATCGGACTCTACGACAACCTGGTCTTTGTCAAATGCCCCAAATGCCACAAAGACATGGCCATCGACCGTATCGACGGCCTTAAACGTGAATAACGTGAATAAGATCAATGAAGAAAATCTTTTTAAAGGGCTGGTCTGGAACCTTTATAAGGAACATATCAAGAGCTTTTCTCATTCGGCGGTCAAAGGGGAACCGACTCTTGACGAGATGAAAAAAACCTTTTTATCGATCTTGCCGGAATGTACGATTAAATTCTTAGCGCAGGAAAAAGTCGGTATGATTGTCCAGTTCCATCACCTCGACACTTTCCCTGCTTCAGAGCTGGCCGAGGTCACCCAGATTCAGGAATTTTTAGAAAAAAAATATGGCGGCGGAAAATTTAAAATCAACTTTCATCACCGGACCAATTTCATGTCGACCAAGAACTACACGACCAATGGGCCACTGAGATGGAAAGAATCCGTTAAAGAAGATACTTCTCGCTAATTTTGATGGTCTCGTAAAAAGTCGTCATTCCCGCGAAAGCGGGAATCTAGTGCTTGATTGCCATAATACATGTTACGTCATTCCCGAATGACTTTATCGGGAATCCATTGATTTTGCTAGATACCCGCTTTCGCGGGTATGACAATTTATTTG
>JACQBY010000111.1 GCA_016201875.1 Nitrospirota bacterium | reverse complement strand
CGGGTATCCGAATGTTGAGGCGCATCCAGGTCCACCTCTCCAATATGAACCCGCCCTTTATGGACACGGCCATGAAAAAGGTTGACTCTGCCCAAAAAGTCGTAGACAAAGGGGTTTGCTGGATGATCATAGATCTCATCAGGAGCGCCGATCTGCTCGACCCTCCCCTTATTCATGACCACAATACGGTCGGCCACTTCCAGCGCCTCTTCCTGATCGTGGGTGACAAAGAGACTCGTGACTTGAATCTCGTCATGCAACCGTCTTAACCAGCGGCGCAGATCCTTCCGGACCTTGACATCCAAAGATCCAAAGGGTTCATCCAGCAGGAGGACTTTCGGTTCCACAGCCAGCGCGCGGGCCAGAGCAATGCGCTGGCGTTGTCCGCCGGAGAGCTGAGAAGGATAACGGTTCCCCAGTCCATCCAGTTGCACCAGCCTGAGAAGTTCATCGACTTTTGCTTTGATTTTGCTCTCGGAGGGCCTGAGTGGACGGGGGCGAACCCTGAGACCAAAAGCGATATTTTCGAATATGGTCATATGACGGAATAACGCGTAATGTTGGAATACAAAGCCGACTCCCCGGTCCCTGGCATTCCGGTCGGTTGTGTCCTGCCCATCAAAATGGATGGTGCCGCTGTCCGGATTCTCAAGGCCCGCAATGATCCTTAACAAGGTGGTCTTACCCGAACCGGAAGGCCCCAAAAGCGCAACCAGTTCTCCCATCGGCACAGTAAGACTGATATCTTTCAACGCGGTGAAATTCCCAAAGACTTTATGAATATTGCGGATATCGATGCTCATGACCATTTCTCCTCTTCGGTCATGACCTCTTGAGCCGGTAAAGAGTCTTCTCCTGATTTTTTCCGGGTTTTTCCCTCTACAAAGTTTTTTGCCGCCAATGTCATGAGCGCCAGCATCATCAGCAATGAGGCTACCGCGAAGGCGGCCACGAAGTTGTATTCGTTGTACAGAATTTCCACGTGCAGAGGCATCGTGTTGGTCAAACCACGGACATGACCTGACACGACCGAGACAGCGCCAAATTCTCCCATGGCCCGCGCATTACAGAGGATGACGCCATACAACAATCCCCATTTGATATTGGGCAAGGTCACCCTCCAGAAAGTCTGAAATCCTGAAGCCCCCAAAACCATGGCCGCTTCTTCCTCTTCTCTTCCCTGGGATTGCATGACTGGAATAAGTTCGCGGGCCACAAAAGGAAAAGTCACAAAGATTGTGGCCAGTACGATACCCGGAACGGCAAAGAGGATCTTGATGTCGTGGTCCGCAAGCCAGGGGCCCAAAAGACCCTGCATTCCGAAAATGAGGACGAAGATTAATCCAGAGATGACGGGTGAAACGGCAAAGGGTAGATCAATCAGCGTGATCAGCAGACTTTTACCGCGAAATTCAAACTTCGCGATTGCCCATGCCGCGGCTACCCCAAACACCAGGTTCAGGGGTACCGCGATCGCCGCGGTAAGCAGGGTTAGCCGTATCGCGGCTATTGTGTCAGGTTCGTAGATGGCAGTCAGATAGACCATGATGCCCTTTTTCAAAGCCTCAACGAACACAGCGACCAGGGGTACCACCAGGAACAAAACGAGAAAACCGATAGCTATTCCGATCAGAATCCGCCGCACAACCGCCGATTCAGTAATGGAAACTGTCCTATTGATTGAAATCCTCTGATGATTTAAAACAAGACTCTCTGGCATTGTTTTTTATCCTCCGAATCTTTAGGCATATCGCTTGTTGCTCCACCACTGGAGCATATTAATCACCAAAAGGAGAGCAAATGAAGCGATCAACATGACCAGAGCGATCGCGGTAGCTCCGGAATAATCGTACTGCTCCAGTTTGGTAATGATCAAAAGGGGGGTGATTTCGGTACGCATCGGCATGTTTCCAGAAATAAAGATGACCGAACCGTACTCTCCCAAGGCACGGGCAAAAGCAAGCGCAAATCCGGTCAGCAACGCCGGAAAAATTTGAGGAAACAAAACCCTGGTAAAGGTCTGCCATCGGTTGGCTCCCAAACTGGCCGCGGCCTCTTCGATCTCCCGATCCAGATCCTCCAGCACGGGTTGCACCGTCCGAACAACGAAGGGGAGGCCAATGAAGGTGAGCGCAATCATCACCCCGAGCGGCGCAAAGGCGACTTTGATTCCCAGCGGCTCAAGATACCGGCCAAACCATCCGGTCCCCGCAAAGAGGGTGGTCAGAGTCATTCCGGCTACCGCCGTCGGCAAGGCAAAGGGGAGATCAACCAGCGAATCCAAAATACGCCTGAAGGGAAAGCGATAGCGCACCAGAACCCAGGCAACCAGAAGCCCGAATGTCACGTTGATGAATGCGGCAGCCAATGAGGCTCCGAAAGTGAGACGATAAGAGGCCAAAACACGCGGGGTGGTCACCGTGGTCCAAAACTGGCTCCAACTCAGCGTGGCTGTTTTGAAGAAGATCGCGGACAGCGGAATCAGGACAATCAGGCCAAGATAAAATAACGTAAATCCCATGGCAATGCCAAACCCGGGGAGAATATTCCGTTTTTTAAATGCCATTTTTTTATTCCATTTCCATTAGGGTCAAATCCTTTTACTTGCCGGGTTGATACATTTGATCGAAAACGCCGCCATCGGAAAAATGTCTCTTTTGTGCTTTTTGCCATCCTCCGAAGACCTCGTCAATGGTAAATAATTTAATGATGGGAAATTGACTGGAATATTTCAAAGCAACGGATTTCAATAGGGGTCGGTAATAATTTCTGGCGGCGATCTCCTGGCCTTCTTCGCTATAGAGATACTGAAGATAGGCCTCTGCCACAGGACGGGTTTTATGTTTGTCGACCACTTTGTCGACAATCGATACCGGGGGTTCCGCCAGAATGCTGGTTGAGGGGATAACCATCTGAACTTTTCCTGGACCGAGTTCCTTGATGGCAAGAAACGCCTCGTTTTCCCACGCCAGCAATACGTCTCCGATTCCACGTTCAACAAAAGTCGTTGTGGAACCTCGGGCGCCGGAATCGAGAACGGGAACATTCTTATACAAACGCATGACGAAATCTTTTGCTTTAACTTCGTTATTACCGTCATGCTTGAGTGCATAACCCCACGCGGCAAGATAATTCCAGCGCGCGCCCCCTGATGTTTTCGGATTAGGGGTAATTACGGATATTCCCGGTTTAACGGTGTCGTCCCAGTCCTTGATTCCCTTTGGGTTCCCCTTACGAACCAGGAATACAATCGTCGAGGTGTAGGGTGAACTATGATTGGGGAGACGCGACTGCCAGTTCTGCGGAATCAACCGGCTCTTTTCGGATATTTCATCGATATCATAGGCCAAACCCAGGGTCACGACATCGGCCCCCAGCCCGTCGATCACTGCCCGGGCTTGCTTGCCTGAACCTCCATGAGACTGTCTAATGACGACTTTTTCCTTTGTCTTCGCCTCCCAGTATCTGGCAAAGGCGGCATTAAACTCCTGATACAACTCTCTCGTTGGATCATAGGAGACGTTTAATAAAGTGGTCGCAGCCTCCGTTCTCTGGGGCGTATAAATACCCGAAATCAAGACCCAGGCCACGAATAGATACATGATATTCCGCGATAACATTAAAATACGATACCTGAAAATAATAGCAACTTAAAGCTAAACTAATCCTATCGGAAATATAGACTATAAAATAAAATTCGTCAAATCATTTTTTAATAAGAGTATATTTTTAACACTACAGCGGCACTTTTTCGTCATTCCCGAATGTCTCTATCCGTCATTCCCGAATGTCTCTATCGGGAATCCAGGTGTTTTCAAGAAAATACGGCGGCAAAGTCACTGGATTCCGGCTTAAAGCATACCGGAATGACGGATAAATGGGCATATTTGTAAAAAATCCGCTGTAGTATTAATAAAATATTGAAAATATTAGTAATTTATGTAATTTAATAATAATGGGCATGACAAACTCAACGATTAAACCTCCTACCTTTTATGAGGCTTTCCTTTTCTGGCTAAAGCTCGGTTTTATCAGTTTTGGCGGGCCGGCCGGTCAGATCGGGATCATGCATGCCGAGCTGGTCGAGAGAAAAAGATGGATTTCGGAGGAACGGTTTCTTCATGCCTTAAACTATTGCATGATTTTGCCCGGACCTGAAGCCCAACAGCTGGCCATCTATGTTGGGTGGTTATTGCACCGGACCTGGGGTGGAATCGTGGCTGGAACGCTTTTCGTCATTCCATCTTTTTTTATTCTTACTGGCCTGAGCTGGACGTATGTTAATTTTGGGAGCGTACCGGTCATCGCCGCTCTCTTTTATGGTTTAAAAGCGGCTGTGGTGGCGATTGTCGCCTCGGCTGTTATTCGGATTGGCAAAAAGGCATTGAAAAATCAGGTGATGCTTTTCCTTGCTGCAACGGCGTTTGTCGGGCTTTATTTTCTTAAAATTCCATTTCCTGTTATTATCATTTCTGCCGGGATTATCGGCCTTGTGGGAGGGAAGCTATGGCCTGAAAAATTTCATGTGATAAAGGGAGAAGGAGCTGGAAAAGAAAAGGCGGTTATTTCTGATCATCGGCCTCCTTCGGCACATGAGGCCCCAAGTTTATACGGCACCCTTCGGGTAGTTGCTGTCTCCCTCTTTCTCTGGATGGCTCCTCTTGTTTTGCTGGCCCTGGTTGCCGGAACGTCGAGTACACTTTTTCAAGAGGGGATTTTTTTCTCAAAAGCCGCAATGGTTACCTTTGGAGGCGCTTATTCCGTTCTTCCCTACATTGCTCAGGCGGCAGTGGAAAAATATCATTGGCTCCAGCCGGGCCAGATGATTGATGGATTGGGATTGGGTGAAACGACGCCTGGCCCTCTGATCATGGTGGTTACCTTTGTAGGATATGTTGGGGCATGGGCAAAGACAGCCGGGTTGTCCGCTCCGGTTTCCGCCTTTCTCGGAGGGTTGACAGCCACCTATTTTACTTTCCTTCCCTGTTTCCTCTGGATTTTTGCGGGCGCTCCTTTTATCGAACGTACCCGGGGAAATATCGGACTGACCTCGGCGCTTTCAGCCATTACCGCGGCAGTTGTGGGGGTTGTGTTAAATTTAACGGTTTACTTCGGAATGCAGGTCTTTTCCCCCCGTCCGGGTTTTTTTGACGGGACTGCTTTTGTCATAGCCGCTGTTGCTTTCATTGGCTTTTTAAAGTTTAAGTGGAACATTTTGGTTGTGATTTTAGGAAGTGCATTTACCGGGATATGTTATAAACTGTTTTTCTTTTCCTGATGGACACTATGTCGCGTAAACCTGGTTTTTTGTTGAATTGCTGGATTGCGGTCGGTCTTGGATTCTGGAATCTTATCTTTAAAGGCTTTAACCGCGTTGAAATTCTGGGTAAAGAAAACCGCCCTTTAAAAACCGACCGGTCGGTGCTTCTCCTCTCCAATCATATTTCGGCGATTGATCCGTTTTTAATTGTCATTACCTCCCTCCCTTATTTTTCTCCTGTTTTCTGGCATGCTCCCGCCAAAGAAGAGCTTTTTGATTATCCGGTGGTCCGGAATATTCTCGCCAGCTGGGGAGCTTTCCCCGTCAGACGGGGAAAAAGAGATCATGAAGCGATGAATCAAATGGCCAAAATGCTTCAAGACGGGGTCATTCTTCTTTTTCCCGAAGGGACGCGGTCGAAAGACGGCTCTCTTTTAAAAGGGAGGCCCGGCGTCGGAAAAATTATCTGGGAGGCCCGGCCCGATAAGATTATTCCGGTAGTTGTAGAGGGGACCAACCGGGTTCTTCCCAGGGGAAAAATTATTCCGAGACCCGGAAAAAAAACGAGAATCTATTACGGCAAACCGATCGATCTGAGCCCCTATTATCAGAAAGAACCGGTGATTGAAGTCACCCAGCAAATGGTTGACGAGGTGATGGATGCCTTCCAAAAAATGCAAAAAGAGATGAATTTCAAATTTTGAAAACGGCAGGGGGGACGCGGAGATTCAATTCACACGGGTTTTTATTTAAATTGACTTAATGCGGCCTGTTTTGATAACATTTTCGACCTGAGTGTTAAATCTGAAAGGAACGGATCAATGGCAAAAAAAGTAAATTTCGTGTTGAAAGTGACCGATGCCAAGCTTCTGGACATTAAAAAGGCCCTGGAAGCAAAGAGCATTAAACTCGATAGCATTATCGAGGTCTATAAAGAAGAGGTGGCCGATCCGTCTGCCGCCGGCAAGGGACCTGAAACGGCCAAAGCAGCCGCTCCGGCTCCGAAACCGTCTGTCCCTTCAACAGCGCCATCCGGATCTTCACCCGCCTGATCTTTATTGAATGACCCCTTCTCAATTTAAAGAAGAACTTCTATCCCTGATGGAGAGAAAAGACCATTGGGCATGGAAGTATTTCTCCCAGGAAAAGCTTTCAAAAGAACAGCTCAAAGTCCATTTTAAACAGGAATATGCCGTGTACGTCAGGGATTTTCCTGTTTTTCTGGGCCGGGTGTATGCCAAAAACCCCCCGATGGAAGTTCGTTACGAACTGGTCCAGAACATTTACGAAGAAGAGACGGGAGGGATCTCAAAAACAGGCCCCCATCCGGTTTTATTTTTAAAAATGATGGCGGGATTAGGTTTTAAAAGGTCTGAATTCCAGATCATCGAAATGCTTCCCGCCAGCCGGACCTACCGCCAGTGGATTGACGAGGTGACGCTCCACGGGGAGTGGTACGAAGGGGCCGCCGTTACCGGCGTGTTTGTAGAAGGGAGCGTCAAAGACCGGAAAGAGCTGGAATCAGTCCGTCCGGTTTCCGCAAAGAAATTTGAAGAGGTTCTGGCGGCCCACCCCATGGTCAGAGTGCATGGCGTTGCTCCCGAAAACATGGACCTGATCAAAGCGCATATCCAGGTCGAAGGAAGCCATCGAAAAGCCGCCTGGCAGATGGTGCTCGACTATGTGGATACAGATGAAAAACGGAAAAAGGTGAAAGACGCGATGCAAAGAACGCTCGATTTGTGGCTGGCCTACAGAGATGGTGTGGCTGATGCCTGCGAGCTCAAACGGGACATGTAAAGTCTTTTTCGTGAAGGGGAGGTTTTCATCTCATGTATTTGACGATTGAACAGCATATTATCCAACAGCAGAGGAAATTCCCCGATTCAACCGGTGACCTTTCAGATTTATTATATGACATCGCCCTGGCCGGGAAAATGATTTCGAAAGAGGTGAACCATGCCGGGCTGGCCGATATCCTCGGCGCCACCGGAAGCATCAATGTCCAGGCCGAAGAGGTTCAAAAGCTCGATCTCTTTGCCAATTCCCTCTTTTTGCAGATTTTTGAAAAGAGCGGGAGGGTCTGTACCTTTGGCTCCGAAGAAGATGAAAAATGCGTCTGTTTCGAGCCCGATCAGGTGCCGGGAAAATACGCGGTCAACCTTGACCCTCTCGACGGTTCCTCCAATATCGATGTCAATCTGGCCATCGGGTCTATTTTTTCCATCCATAAAAAAATATCTGCCGGAATAAAAGGGACCGAACAGGACTGTCTGCAAAAAGGGTCCAAACAGGTTGCCGCCGGTTATCTGATTTATGGCTCCTCGACCATGCTGGTCTATACGACCGGACAGGGGGTGTTTGGTTTTACCCTCGATCAGGGGATCGGAGAATTTCTCCTTTCTCACGAACAGATGACATTCCCCGACCGGTGCACGATATACAGCATTAATGAATCGAACTTCAATTTCTGGGATCGGGCGACGCAGGAATATGTCCAGTATGTCAAATCGGTCGATTCTCCGACCGGGCGGCCGTTCAATGCGCGGTATGTCGGGTCCCTCGTTGCCGACTTCCACCGGAACCTGATTAAAGGGGGGATTTTTCTTTATCCTTCCGATCATAAAGACCCGAAGAAAAAGAGCGGAAAGTTGAGACTCTTATTTGAAGCCTCTCCTCTCGCGTTAATTGCGGAACAGGCGGGGGGGCATGCTTCGACCGGAACAGAAGCGATACTCGACATTCAACCGTCGATCCTCCATCAAAGGGTTCCGCTCATTATCGGAAATAAAGACGAAGTGCTGCGTTACGAGGGGTTTGTTAAAAAATACCGGGGTTAGCTTCTTGTGATTTCAGATTCCAGCGAAGGGGTGATGTGAACGGCCGGAACAATTTTTCTGACCCGGTCGTTATTATTGACCGATTTCAGTTTTTTAAAGAGAAAATCAAACTTTTCTTCAAGCGTTTTTCCGATCTCGTTTTTTACCTCAACGGGAAGTTCCCACATCTGTTTTTTGAAAAACCCGAACCCTTTTTTGCGGGTTTTGTAAATAAACTGCTCTTCTGTTTCGCCTGGTTTCTTTTCATTGTTCAAATGTTCCCGCAGGTATTGATAAATCTCTTCCTTGAGAGAAGCAGGAAAACTCCGGTGGTCATACATAAGGTTCTGAAAACCGGTGGCCAGATGGATTTCGGCGGTTTGAGTTTCCGGAAAACGGTCAAAAGCCTCGTCGGGGAGGGTTGAAGCGCCATGCTGGACAGCGCCGGAAATGTGGTACTTTTCTCTCGCCATTTTTGAAAGGATTCTCAGCGTATCGAAGTCAAGTTTGACCTTTGCAATCGAGCCGTCGGCAAGGGGGACCCCGCCATGGGTGGTTCCGGTCTGAATGGAGATTTTGCTGATGCCGGTCTTGACCTGATATTTATTGAGCAGGACGTCTAGATAGTTATCCATAAACGCTTCGAGCTCTTCGACAGTGCTGTTTTTTCCGCCGACTTCTCCGATCTCTCCGCCGATCGAAATGGTGATTCCGGCAGGTTCAAGCGAGCGGATGTAAGCGCTTAATTCCGCCGCCGCCTCGAAATTTTTCCTCTGCTGCTCTTTGACCGTCGGCTGGTCTAAATCCACAAGGGTTGAGGTATCGATATCGATATTATAAAACCCGGCATCGATGGCCTCTTTAATCAAGAGTTTCAGTCCGCTGACCTCTTTTTGCGGGTTATCCTCGAATTTTTTTGCATTGGCCTGAAAATGGTCTCCCTGGATGAAAACAGGGTCTTCGTACCGCTCTTTGACGGCGGCGGCCAGCACCATGACCGAATATTCCGCCGGGGTCTGACCGGTGTAGCCGATTTCTGATTTCGCGATTTCAAAAATAAAAGCCCCTGAGCGGTTTTTTCTCCCCGCCCGGAAAATCGCTCTGGACACATCGTAGGTCAGGCCCCGGATATTGATCGCAGGAACAGTGTACCCCGACTCTTTTCCGTGCCCCATGGCTTCATAAAGGCTTTGAATGGACGAGGAGACCGCATTGAATTGAAGCGCCGCTTTTTTAATGATCCAGCGCGAGGTCCCCTTCACCGTTTTCACGGGATTAAAAACCGACTGAACGACAAGGGAGTCCAGGGCCTTTTCAATAAAGGCCTTTCGATCGGCGAAGGTGATCGTCTCCCCGTCGATTTTAAAAACGCCTGAAAAGCTTCGGGTTAATTCTTCAACGGACGGGAAGAGTGTCATGAATTAGTCGCTGATAAGAGAGGTTCTTATTTTTCGTATCAAATTAAAGGCAGGTTCGAGCGGCGGCGTCACTTCAACCGGAGGAATGGAAGGATGATAAGGAACTTTCGAATCTTTCCCATTCACGGAGACAAAAGAATAGCCGCAAAGAAAATTGACGTCCGCGAGGTCTTTAGGGTCGATGGGGAAAGCTCCGCACGGTTTCGGCCTCCCGATGGTATATATTTTACAACGGGCCTGTTCATCGGAGCCTTCGAGAAATACACATCTGAAAACGAGCGTGCAGCATTTTCCGCACCCGACGCACTCTCCCACCCTTGCCGCTTCATTTTCCTTTACATACTCGGGATCGAAATAACAGAGATAAGTTCGTCTGACTTTATTGGCAACGACTTTCCACCACGCCGGATTCGAAATCGTCCGCCGTAATTTTACTCGACTTTTTAAAAATGGCATAGGGTTGATTTTAAGAATGAGAGGCACCTCATCAATACAACAGGTTTAAAATGAAAAAAATGAATGAAAGCAGGAAGTATCGTAGCATAAGAAAAATTGGACAATCAAGTGAATTCCAAATGTTGTCCAGAAATATTTGAAAATTAAAATTGAAGCCTCATCCCTTTTTTGAGATGAAAGGTTCCGGCGGCTCCCTCCTGTAATTCCAGAACATACCGGGAGGGAAGCGCGGGGCCGTAGACAGGGCATGGGTCGCTCTGGCAGGGAGGAACAGCCCGGACAATATCAATAATCTCTTTCTGATGGTTCAGCCAGATCATATCGATGGGGTCCTTCATGTTTTTCATCCACATCATGTGCAGATCATCCGTTTCAAAAAGAAAGAGCATCCCTTCGTTCAGTTTAAGACGGGGGTTCCCTATCAGACCTCTCTCTCTGGCGCCGGTCGTATCGGCCCTGGAGGCCTCGACTTTTTCACCCCCCGGGAGAACGATGGCCATTTTTTGAAGAGGCGGGTCTTGAAATTGGGCCCCGCCAGAAGGCGGGGTTAGAACCAGACCGGAGAGGATGAACATATAAAAAATTCGATAGATCATCTGTTAGAGAGCGGGTCTATGCCGGATAAATTAAATAAACAGGTTTGTCTGATTTTTTCCAGGAAACCGGAAGAGAATCTCCCGTTTCTCCGTCGTACTGGACCGGCACAGGCCGGTCTCCCCGAGCGGTAATTTCTTCGCAAACCATAAAGGGACAAAATGAAAGTTTTAAGTGCAACCGGAAGAGAAAAGCGAGAAAAAATAAAACAACAAAGAGGAACCCTTTACGTTTAAAGACAAAAACGGCCAGTTGGGGATCTTTTAAAGAGAGAGGGGGAGCCAGCGTTAACGGCCCGACCCGGGCTCCGGCATTCAGTACCAGCAATCCATAGCAGAGTGTATCACCTCCATCTATTTGAGCGTTTATCGGATGAAACGGATATTTCCATCCGTAAAATAACCCAACGATCAGGTAAGAAAAAAAACCGGTCATTTTCTTTAGCCGGGGGAATCCGCGGTCGGTCAGCGAAGCGATAAAAGCGTCCACTCCCGCCCCTGAAACCAATAAGAATTTATGGTCATTCACCCGGGCCGGGTAAACGGGGAGGGGTTTTCCGGCGATGAGTTGCCGAATGGCCTTCATCGGATTCAGGTGAAGGCCGATTTCCCGGGCCAGACCGTTCCCGGTTCCTGTCGGAATAATTCCGAGGATGGCCGATGTTCCGTAGATCCGGGCGGCGACCTCATTGATGGTTCCGTCTCCTCCGGCGCAGAGGATCAGTTCAACCCCTTTCAGGAGCGCTTTCCGGGCGAACTCGGAGGCGTCTCCCCCCTTTTGGGTATATAAAATTTCCAGAGCGGGAAAATGATCCTCAAGAAGGGCTGTCAGACGGGGGATCATCCTCCGTTTACGGAGCGTGCCCGAATTCGGGTTAATAATCAATAAAGTCTTCAGGGTTTTGATTTCCACCGCCACATTATACCTTATTTCTGTCCCGGACAAAGGCATAAACCGCTTGAAAAATAAGAAGGGTTATTATACAAATAACAGCTATGTATTCAGTCGATTTGCTCAAAGATAAGCTAAAAGCCCAAAACCGTGAAATCTGGGCAATTGGCGGAGGGAAGGGGGGGACTGGAAAAACCTTTCTCTCCGGGAACCTGGCGATTTCCCTTTCGAAAATGGGGAAGAAGGTGATCTTGATTGACGCGGACCTGGGTTGCGCCAACCTTCATACCTGTCTCGGGATTGCCGGAAAAGGGCCTACCCTCTCCGATTTTATCCGGGGGAAAGTCAATTCCATTCAGGATGTTCTCCTTGCCACAGAGATCCCCAACCTTTCTTTAATCAGCGGCGCCCAGGATTTTCTCGAAATCGCAAATCCGAAATACAGGGAAAAAATGAGATTGATCCGGAGGATTCAGGACCTTGATTTTGATTATATTATTCTCGATTTAGGCGCTGGAACGTCGTTTAATATCCTCGACTTCTTTCTGGTTTCAGATGTCGGTATCCTGACGGTCCTGCCGGAACCGACCTCCATTGAAAATGTTTACCGGTTCATTAAAAGTTCTTTTTACCGGCGGTTTAAAAAAGTCGTTAAAGATCCGCTCATTAAAGATGTCATCACTCTGGCGATGGACCAGAAGAATGAGCTGGGAATCCGCACCCCCTTTGATTTGATTGAACAGGTTGAAAAAATTGACGGCGAGGTGGGTAAAAAACTGAAAGACCAGCTTTATAATTTCAAGCCCAAAGTCATTGTCAATCAGGTCAGGTCAAAAGATGACATCACGCTTGGTTTTTCGATGAGGAGCTCCTGCTCAAAATATTTCGGGATCCAGGTGGAATATATCGGGTATGTCGAATATGACGACGCGGTATGGAAAGCGGGCAAAGCGAGCAGGCCTTTGATGCTGGAGG
>JACQBY010000110.1 GCA_016201875.1 Nitrospirota bacterium | reverse complement strand
TATTGAAGGTCTGTTGAAAAATAAATCAGACATTCAACCCGATACTCTTCACGCGGATACCCAGGGACAATCGGAGCCGGTATTCGGGCTCTCCTATCTTTTGGGAATTGATCTTATGCCCCGCATCCGGAATTGGAAGGACCTCAAATTTTACCGGCCAAGCAAAAAAGTTCGTTATACCCATATCGATCCCCTCTTCAGCGATGTGATTAACTGGAAACTGATTGAAACACACTGGGAGGATATGATGCAGGTTGTTCTCTCGATCAAAATGGGGAAAATATCTTCCTCGGTTCTCCTTCGAAAACTGGGCAATTATAGTCGGAAAAACAAGTTGTACCAGGCCTTCTGTGAACTCGGCCGGGTGGTCCGTACGGTGTTCCTGTTAAAATATATTTCCGACTTACCCTTACGGCAAGAGATTACCGCCGTGACTAACATTGTAGAGTCCTACAATGGATTTTCTAAATGGTTTTTCTTCGGCGGGGAAGGAGTGATTACTGAAAACGACCCGGATGAGCAGGAAAAACGAATAAAATATAATGATCTTGTGGCCAATGCGGTCATCTTTCAGAATGTGGTGGATATCACTCAAATTCTTTGGGATTTAGAAAGAGAAGGATATCACTTTGCTGACGAAGATATCGCAACACTGAGTCCTTACATGACACGATCGGTGAAGCGTTTTGGGGAATATGTCATCAATTTGAAAGAGGCTCCTGACCCTCTGGATGAAGAAATGTTTGCCATGACTTAATCTCATTTCTTGCCTTTTTTATCTCGATACATGGTATACTAATACCATGGTTACTAAAGGAACCCTGGTGCTTCACGAAAAAGTTGTGGAGCCGGACAACAGTATCATTGAAGTGAAAGTATGGTCTGTTCCAGTTACTTCCGATAAACCGCATGGCTTCAAATATTCTCTGGTCTACATCAAGAATGGTGAGAGGGTACTCGGCTTTGATAATCATGAGGGAAGAGGAGATCATAGACATTTTAAGGGATCGGAAACCCTTTATCAGTTTAAAACAATTGATCGGCTATTTGAAGATTTTCACGAAGAGGTAAGGAGGATCAAAAATGAGAGTTAAAAATATAACTGTCGGCATTAAAAGCCTTAAAGCGGTCTTGGATGATGCGAAAGATATTATGAAGCGCCTCGAGGCGGGAAAGAAAGTTGCTAAGCAAAAACCGGGAATTTACTTCGAAAACGTCGAAGCAATGCGAAAAATCATTACCGAAGAGCGGATCAGAATCATTCATGTTGTTAAAAAAGAACACCCTGCTTCTATTTACGCATTGGCAAAACTACTTAATCGTGACCCGAAAAATGTTTCAGACGATGTTAATTATCTCGCCCAGGTAGGGCTTCTTGAATTAAAGAAAACTAAAGAGGGAAGGGAAAAAACGACTCCAAAAGTGGGTTATAGCAAGATTTTGGTGGAAATCCCTGTTTAAAAAACCCCAATGTCCTAATTTTACACGTATCTCGGCATAACCCCTAAAACATTTCGCTAATTGTCCACATATGAAGGAACAAGCGGTGGGTGTGGTTGGGAAAAACAATGAATCCATAATGCTCATAGAACTCGCGTGCCTCGTCGCTGATTGCATCAACGATTACGGCCACCGAGGCGACTTGCTCCGCTGCCATCAAGCTACGGTAAAGCGCATCTAGTAGGAGGAATTGTCCGAGACTCTTTCCTTGGTAATTTTCATCCAGAGCGAGACGTCCGAGCAACGTCACTGGAACCAGTGGATAGAGTGGCAATTTCTTTGCCAATGCTTCCGGCAAGTCTCCCAAATGCACACTTCCTGATGCGAGTGTATAATAGCCTATTACAGTCTTCTGAGGGGGCTTTATTAGTACAAAAGGCGTCGCGACTCTCTTTTTCGCGTCCTGGCTGACCTGCACATGCAGGTATCGATTAAGAACTTCGTTTCCGCAGGAGAAAGTTTTGCGGTCGTGTTCTTTTCCCAGGGCCTCTATCCGGAATTCTCCCTGCGCTGGCTGAGGCAATTACAGACCCATATCTTTCTTGTAGCGTGCTGCGGCCTCACGCATTTTCTTTGTTGGTTTTGGCGGCTTCAGCAACGCAGCAATAAACATGTCCCGATCACGACCCGTGAGTTTAATCACTTCGTGTTCCTGGATCGTTCTCATTGCAGCTTCTCGGGCGCTTGCAATCAGAAAAGTCGAGAGGGAGCGACCTTGCAATGCGGCTGCCCGTTCAAACAGCGCTTTTTGTTCACTGTCAACGCGAGCTTCTAATCGACCTAAGCGAGTAACTTTTTTATTGTGTTTTACTTCTTCGCGCAGCATATAATTTCTCCATCAAATAGATTTTTGTTTGATTTTCTTTGTTTATCATGATGATCCAAATAAACTTTAATCTCTTCGGATTTAATTCCCCGAAGCTTGCTTCGAGGATCATTTATTAAAATGTCTTGCTCGACCTTGCTCTTGCTTTCCTATATTATCTTTTTATCTTCATTTTGCCGTTATGATGTGCTGCAAAATATTGCTAGCCTAATTGCACATTTTACAAACCACATACTTACAAGCTTTATACAAGAGACACAATTCTCTATGAGGGGGCATACCTCAAGGGATGCCTCTCAACGAAGTTATTAAAGTCGTTCCCCTTCTCATCTCCTCGATCCACTGCGTCGGCAAAATCGGTCACGATCTTAACCCAATGTGGATCACGGACCACTCCAGGTGACACTCTCTCATTCGTTCTATCAACTGAAATAAACCGTAATGCTGGATTGAATCTACGCGTAGTTGCTAACGCTATTGATTCTCGTTCTGATTTTCCATTTTCCACAATTACCACTTTTTTTAAAGTGAATTCTTTTGCAACTCTTCTTGAGCTAAAGGCTTTAATCATTTCGTCTATCTCAGGTTTCATTAGAGGATCGCTAAAATAAATGTTCTCCTTCGCATTGAGATACTGAAGGGCATTTAATTCTCGTATATCGATTGGAAAGACAGGAACAAAGGGTTCTTTACTTTGGTTAACCTTGTATAACATTTTGTCATAGAACAAAAAAGCCCGTTTTGGAGAAATTGGTAAATATATCTGAAGCCCCCTACTGGCCAGACCACGAGTAAAATGCGTCATAGGATTTTCAAAATACTGATTGAAAATTACCACTGGATTATCGCTGGTGATAAATTCTCCCCTATTCTTAGCCTCGATTAACTTAAAATCTAGATCCCATAGAATAGGGCTCATCAAAACGGCATGAGTGAGAGATTGCAGGACCGCATCCCTACATCCAATTTTGATTTTATCTAATGGACCTACGTCAGGCCGTTCACTTTCAAGCATGTATTTAAACAACTTATCCCCTAGCTCCTTAATCTTCTCTTCCGCCACCTCTGTACGTCCGAATTGGATCGCTAGATAATAAATCAGTATGCAATGCTCAGGTGAATCACGCTCTGGAGTAACATCATTATCAAGGGCAGAACGAAACAAAAAAGCCGTCCGTCTCTCTATGTCTCCTATTGCTTTTTCTATTTTTGCTTGATGACCATAGAAATAATTTCTATAACATTGTCCATTAATCGCCGCTGGACTGACAAATAAATTATGCTTCAAATTAATCAAGCCAATAAAGTTTCTGTCTTGATCACTTGAAAAATTTCTTAAGTAGAAACGCGGTACATAGTGATGTTTTTTATTTTCAGGCATAATCATGCTACCTATTAAAAAACATTGACTGCAACAAATGTAATGTTTACTTTTAATTGTACGGCATTTAGCCGTATTTGTCAACAATTTTTTGGATGGTATTCCGGGTCATGGCAGCAACGGTTGGCATTGTGCCAAGATAGGGGTCATGACACCATGGGTATTAAATGATCGTTGCAGAGAATTCCAGGTAAGTTTTAAAGAAAAGGCAAGGACAGGAGGAGTTCGTGTAATGGAATCGTTAGGCGAAATTTGGTAATCATAGCATGGCGTAGGTTCATAATTACTTCAACCCAATAGGCAAACGAAGCCAAAAATCCCTAAAATCAATATTAACAAATTCAATTTTGAGGCCAAAAACAAGAAAATCAGCTATGCTGTGGCATTTTTAGTCCCTTTACAAAGTTAAACCCAAAATAATAAAACCCAAAATAGATCTTGACAGATGAAGCGACCAGGTTTATATTTAATTACATCAATATATGTTGATATATGAGGTAGAGATGATTTCAGATGAATTGCTCGCCGCGCAGGTCGGCCTTTTTTCGGCCCTGGCCGATCCGACCCGGCTTCAGATTCTCAAACTGCTCCATCAAAAAGGGCCGATGAGTGTTACTCGGATCTACGAGATTTTAGAAAGGGCTCAGAATTTGATTTCCCATCATTTGAACTGCCTAAAGACTTGCGGTCTGGTCACGGTCGAAAAGCATGGACGGAAGGCGGTGTATTCCATTGCCAATCCGGAGGTCGACCATATTCTGGATTGGACCCAAAAACAGGTTCTGAGCCAGGCCGAGCGGATTCTTTCCTGCAAGGTCGTGGGTGGAAAGAAGCTGAAGCCCAAGGCCAAGATCAAAGAAAGGAGATAAGGGAAAACAATGTCAAATAGTCACAATTATATCAAAGCAGGTGGGATTGGGGCGTTGATCGCCGCTATTTGTTGTTTTACGCCTCTTTTGGTCATTTTGCTCGGAGTCGTCGGCCTCGGGGTCATCACCGGGTATCTGGATTACGTCCTCCTTCCGGCCCTTTTAGCCGGCCTGGGACTATTGGCTTATGGAATTGTCCTTCGGAGGAAGGAGCATGCGGCCTGTTGCAATCAAAAAAACGTCTCTTCGGGAGGTCCTTCATGAAAGAGGGATGGTCAACCGGCGGCGGGGTTCTCTCCGCCTTTTTCTCCTCGGTCTGCTGCATCGGCCCTTTGATTCTCTCCGCCTTGGGGGTCGGGGCCGGCGCCACCGGGTTTTTCGGTGGAACGGCCCGTTTTGCGGCGATGATGGTTCCCTACCGACCCTTCTTCATCCTGTTGACCTTTGCCTTTCTGGGCCTGGGGTTCTACAGCGTTTATAGAAGACAGCCTGTTTGCGATGGCGCCTCGGCCTGCTCTCCGGAGCGTCTTAAGAGGACAAAGCGCTGGTTGTGGGTCATCGCGGTCATTTCACTGATCTTGACGGTCTCCCCCTATTTGTTAGCCATTGGATCCTGAAGGAGGTCGAACCATGAAAAGAAACATTGCTGCAATGATTGGATCGACGCTTTTCATTTTTTCTTTCGTTTTCTTACACCCCGTGATCATTCCTAATGGGATTGCCGCAGAGAGAGATCTGAAAAATATTCAGCAGGTGACGCTGAAGATTGATGGAATGAGGTGTCAAAGCTGCGTCAAGGATATCCGGAAGGCCCTTCTGAGCCTGCCGGGGGTCCGGTTTGCGGAGGTTGATTACAGCCGGGAAGAGGCGGTCGTAAAGATCGAATCTGGAAAGGTGGCCGATTTACAATTGATAAAAGCGGTCGCATCGGCCAGCAACGCCATGTATACCTACACGGCGGCAGTGGCGTCAAGGAAGTAGCGGATCGGAGACATTTTAGCGGAGTCTCTTTTCAGGCGAGATTCAGAAATAGGGCGAGACCCTTAAACTATGTCAACGTGTTGTATGAAAGGAATCCTTTCATGATGGAAACATTTACCAGAGCGCCTCTTTTGCTTGCAGTCCTCACCTTTTTGTTCTTTTTCACCGGTGGACCGACAACCGATAGCTCAAGCCGTGCCGAGGGAATCAGTGTCCTTCAAACCGTCATCTTGAAGATCGACGGGATGGATTGTGGGGCCTGCGCGAAAGATATCCGATCGGCTCTTTTGAAAACGCCGGGCGTCCAGGCCGCCGAAGTGAAGACGTCCAAGCGATGGATTTTCTTCAACGACTATTCGAACGCGCGTGCCGTGGTCGAGTACGAACAGGGCAAGACGACGGTGGATGAGTTGATCAAGGCGGTGGAAGGCGCCAGCAATTCGATATTTACGTATAAAGCCAGGCTTGCAGAGTAAAATTCACAGGAGGGCTCCAGCTATGATGGAGATGGAAAATACGACTTGATCATCGACAAGGAGAAAATGACTATGGAAATTGATTCGGATAAACCCTCTTGTTGTGGAGTTCCTCCGGACCAACTTAAAATAAGCTCTCCGCAATGCCCTGATTGCGGGGAGAAAGGCCAGGCGGTTTCCGAGGATACCGCCCGCCATCTCGTTCAGGAAGGCTTAAACACGCGAATGGATGAAAAGGACCTTATGTTTTGTAAAACACCCAGTTGTTCTGTCGTTTATTACAGCCCTGACGGCGGGCCCTTATTTAAGAAAGGCGACATTCGCGTGCGGGTGGGGCTGAAGGAGACGGAGGATCCGGTTTGGGTCTGTTATTGCTTCGAAATCAGTAAAAAGGATATTTGGGAGGAGATAGAACGAACGGGCCGATCCTCCGCCAGCCTGCGCATCCGAAAAGAGGTAGAGGCCGGAAACTGTGCCTGCGAGATCAAGAACCCCTCCGGCAGATGCTGTCTGGGGGAGATCCGATCCGCAGAAAAAGAATTTCTAATGCATATTCCACAAAAATCTGAAAACATCTCTCCCTTCCAAAGAAATAATGGGACGTTTATGGATTGGTCCCAACGGGACCAACAGGAGGCGTGCGAACCCCATGGCGAACATAAAACAACATCTTGATCGATTCGATCTCGTGATACTCGGTTCCGGTTCGGCCGCCTTTGCGGCCGCAATCAAGGCCTCTGAACTCGGCGCGCGTGTGGCCATGACCGAAAGCGGCACGATCGGGGGTACCTGCGTGAATGTCGGATGTATCCCGAGCAAGAACCTGATTCAGGCGGCCGAACTCTATTATGCCCCGGCACATTCCGCCTATAAAGGTTTTTCGATGCGGCGTGGAAAGGTGGATTTTTCTGCGCTGATCCGGCAGAAAGACCAATTGGTGAAGAAACTTCGCCAGAAAAAATACATAGATATTGCCGAAGGTGACGAGAAGATCTCCATCCTGAAAGGCCATGCCGGATTTGTTTCCAAAAACCAGGTGCAGGTCGGTGATCAGATCGTCGAGGCCTCAAAGTTTCTGATCGCCACCGGCACGCGGGCGTGTATTCCGGACTTTCCGGGGATCGACCAGGTCAAATACCTCACCAGCACCGAGGCATTTGAGTTAAAGAAGCTTCCCGGATCGATGGTCATCATCGGGGGCGGCGTGATTGCACTGGAACTGGGCCAGATGTTTCATCGTTTCGGCACAAAGGTCACGATTCTCCAGCGGGGAGGTCATGTGCTGTCCGAATTCGATCCGGAGGTGGCCGAATCCATCCAGAACATCTTGACCATGGAGGGAGTGAGCATCCATACCGATGCTGTCGTAAACCAGCTGGATCGTGTTTCCCGCGGCATTTCTATTGCCGCGACTGTTCAGGGAAAACCCAGGCGGTTTGTCACCGAGCAGCTTTTGGTGGCCTGTGGCCGGATTCCAAACAGCAGGAGCATCGGACTCGAAGAAGCAGGGGTGGAGGTGGATGAGAAAGGTTTTGTGAAGGTCAATGATGAGATGCAGACCACGGCCGATCATATCTGGGCGGCCGGGGATGTGGCTGGCCCGCCCCTGGCCACGCCGGTGGGTGCGCGCGAAGGGGTGATCGCGGCTGGAAATATCGTGCAAGGAACTCATATCAAAATGGATTACACCGTGATTCCCCGTGCGGTCTTCACCGATCCCGAAGTGGCTGCGGTGGGACTGTCAGCGGCCGAAGCGCGGGCCATGGGAATGCAGGTGGCGGCCGACTGCCTGGATCTGGCCCATGTCCCCAAGGCCGTGGCGATCTATCAGACGAAAGGGCTGGTAAAAATGGTGATTGAAAAAAATACCGGGAGGATTGTGGGGGTGCAACTCGCGGCCAACCGTGGGGCCGATATTATTCATGAAGCGGCCCTCGCAGTGAAGTGCCGCCTGACCATTCAAGACCTGATTGGCACGATTCATGTCTACCCGACGATGTCCGAAGCGATCCGTATGGCGGCACAGATGTTCACCAAGGACGTCTCCAGACTCTCTTGCTGCGCAGAATGAACCCCAACGGGGATCTGCTTCCCTCTTCTCCTGGTCTGAGCCGGAGCGGTGGAAAGGGAAAGACCTTCACGTTCACATAGCAGGAGAAGGCAATGGTGCTCAGTCCAAAAAGAGACATGCAACCTAAAACAGCCCTTGTCCTCTGTGGCGGGGGAAGCCGTGGAGCCTTGGAGGTGGGGTTGTATCAGGCCCTGGCTGAGCTTGGGGTCAAGATCGATCTTGTTGCCGGCACCTCTATCGGCGCGATTAACGGGGCCTTCATCGCGGCGGGGGTTTTGCCCGAACAGCTCGCCGCTCTATGGATAAATTTAAACCGAAAGGATCTCTATAGCTATAACTGGCGGCTATTGTGGAAACTATTTAGGGCGGACAGCCTGTACGATAATCAGAGGCTCCGGGACTTCTTAAAACGGCACCTTCCCGCCACCCATTTTGATGATCTGAAGATCCCCCTGATTGTTACGGGAACGGAGTTCCAGACAGGAGAGCCTGTCTATTTTGAAGAAGGAAACCTGATCGAAGCCCTGATGGCCAGCTCCGCGATGCCGGGTCTCTTCCCGCCGGTGGACCTGACAGATCGCCAGATCATAGATGGAGGGGTGTCAAACAATGTGCCGTTGGATGTGGCCATAGATCGTGGAGCGGATACGGTCATCTTCATGCTTTGCATTTGCTGTGAGCAGATCCCCTATCCTGTGCGCGGCCTGGCAAACATGATCAACTATGCCTTCAGCATTGCCGTGGACCGAAAGTTCCGCTCCGACGTTCGGCATTTTCAAGATAAAGCAAGGTTGATCATGATGGAGCCTCAGGTCGATCTCGATGTAGGCTTACTGGATTTTAGCCATTCGGGAAAACTAATCGAGCTTGGCTATGGATATGCCATGACGGAACTCAGAAAGCATGGGTTTGGCAGGCCTAAAATCCGGTAACGACCTGCTGTTTCATCCAGTCAATGATCCTTTTTCTGCAAGGTCGCTTATCCAAAGGTATGACAGTGACCATCTTAAAAATGCCTCTTGAACCTTACCCTTGGGGAAAGGATTATCATTGGATTAAAAGGAGTTGGATGATGGAAAAACCTTTTACCGTAGGACGCCTGGCGAAGCAGACCGGACTTTCACCGAAAGCCATTCGCTATTACGAGCAGGAAAGATTGATTCCAATGGCCAGCCGGTCCCCTGCTGGCTATCGGCTTTACAGCCCAAAAATCATCGAACGACTGAAGTTTATTCAAAAGGCCAAAGCCATTGGTTTTCATCTGGATGACATTCGCAGGATCCTCGAACTTACGGATCGAGGAAAGCCTTGCTGCGATCGTGTCTACGAATGGAGCGAGCGAAGAGTTCAGGAACTTGACGAGCAGATCAAATTTCTATCCCGCTTGAAGAAAAAGCTAATTTTTTATCGCAATCAATGGGCGCCTGAAAATCAGCCTCCCGCAATGCCGGAGTCTGAAATTTGCAAGCTGATTGATCGTGTCGAACTCCCGGAGGGAAACAAATCATGAAAGAAACCGCCCACTTGCAAGTCCTGCCGCAGCGCTCATTGCCCGTAAACAACCAGAGAATCCTTATTCCAAAATTTGTGAAAAAAAGAGTTGAACGTTACCCCTGGGTCAAGGTGTAGGCTCAAATTAAGAAAGGAGGATCACATCATGGCAAAAAGAAAAATAGAAGTGTTTACTTCAGGCTGTCCGGTGTGTGACCCGGTTGTAAAACTCGTGAAGAAAACCATCTGCCCATCCTGCGAAGTGGTTATTTATGACCTCAATGCTGGCTGCGCGACCAATGAGTGCAGAGACAAGGCAAAAAAGTACGGAATCACTCGCGTTCCCTCAGTGGCAGTGAATGGAAAACTTCTCGATTGTTGCAAGATCGGAAGCGTCAGCGAAAAAGAACTGCAGGAAGCCGGCGTTGGATCGGCCTGACCTTAATATTCGCTCAAGGAGCGTGGTCTTTTAAGATTAATGCTCCTTGAGCGAAGTTTTTCAATTCAAACAAATATTTCACCCCAAATAAAAGTTTCCTTTTGTAGTACAACCTACAGTTTTTGTCTGGCCATGAATATATAATGATTTCAAAATCAGGTATTCAGATAAGGAGATAGACAATGTCAAATTCAAAGGGATATGTTACCGTCACCGATCAAAACTTCAAATCCGAGGTATTGGATGCAAAAGAGCCTGTCCTGGTGGACTTTTGGGCCGAATGGTGTGCGCCCTGTAGGATAATAGGGCCGGTCATTGAGAAGCTGGCGGCTGAATATAAAGGCCGGGTTAAGGTCGCAAAGCTCGATGTCGATGCGAGTCCCGTAACAGCCTCTACTTATCAAATTCACTCGATACCGACGCTTTTGGTCTTCAGGAATGGTCAGATCGTAGACCGTGTCATTGGAACGGTTTCCAAATCAATTCTCGTAGAAAAATTTCAGAAGGTGATTGCAACCACGAAGGCGGCGACTCTCAAAGTATAACATTTATCAGTTAATCAAACCGGGAAATCCTTTTGAACTGGCGGTGTCCGAAGGAGCTACGCTTATTCTCGCTATGCAATATAACTGCTGCAACCGGTCTGACGAGCTGCTTCATGGTTTGTAAAAATTCTCAACCCGGCTAGGACTGCAAGAGTGAAAAATGCGGAAGGGAGCGACCTTTCCGCCCTGGTGGCCTATTGGTTAGTAATGAGAAAAGAGACATTCTATGGATCCTTTAACAGAAATACAACGGCAGCTTAATCAGGTGCCATGCCCTCAGTGTCAGAAAAACCGGTTTGATCTAACGCTTCATTGCCAGCTGGGTGACGATGAGCGCCTTTACACTGCTAAATGTCAGTTTTGCGGTCATATATTTAACATCAGTACTGAAACGAAAAATCTTTCGAGAAATCAGCCGGATGTCGCCAGAGGTCTTTCTGGACTGCGCTGCCATTCCTGTGATCAGATCGGAACTGAGATAAGATTCCGGTGTGATCTTAAAGAACGGACCTGCCTCTATGTGGCCAGTTGCAAGCATTGCGGAGAGATTTTACATTATTACCAATAGGAAGGATTCTGTGATTCAACCATTTTCTTTCCGAATAGAAAGGGAAATGACGGAGATTTTACACCGTTCGGCCTGGGAGGAAGGAGATCTTGAAAAAACAGTTCTTCACAGTGAAGGACCTATCCCTTTGCTCTCATGTCCGGTCCATGGGCCGACGATTGCCGTGAATCCAAAAGCTTCGCCGGGAAGTGAGGTGTTCTCGTCTGCAAAACCCGGTTTGTGCTGATCAGAACCAAAGGGGAGTGGGAGGCCAAAATGGTCTAAAGCAAAGGAGGGGAGTAAGCTTACCCGCCACGGGACAAGGGAGGTTCCACACTTAAACGATTGGTCTCTCGAATGATTTTTCAGAAACAGCAGTATATTATTTCCATCGCATTCGTACTAGCCGCCCTTTCTATTTTGGCTGGCTGTATGGCCCGCAAAAATCAATATGAAACATTTGCAGATTATCCGGGATTTAAAGAGTATTATGTCAGCCGGTGTTCTCCGGATCAATCCAATCGAACGGCGGCTATTGTTGACCAGAACCTGCTTGAACAATTTCGGCCCCGGCTTGTACTCCCCCCTGGTGGCCCCTATCCCATTGATTTCTACAAAGAATACCTGCCTTATTCCGTTCTGAAACGTTATCTGGACGGAAAAACAATTGCCAATACCGTCAACCCCGAGCTTCTGAAAACCATCCAGGATGATACCCGGTATTACCTCGATTTTCAATTTGACCGCTACCGGGCCAACGCCCGCGACCGGCGCTATTCGATAAGCAGGCAAGATTCTATTCCGGCCAATGAGAGGTCAACCGTCTATGGCAGAGTCTATCGGGAAACTGTGTTTTTCCAGACGGAAAATGGGAAACGCCAGTCGAAAGAGCTGATCTTTTTAAAATACAATGTTGTTTTCGCCATCAGCGGACTCCCTTCCCAACTTCCCTTTGGCCAGGAAACTGGTCTGAAACTGGCTGGGCTGGACCCTGAAGATTGGCATCAACTCGATAATTTTGTGGCGGTTCATGTTGTTCTGGATGAGCAGGAGAAACCCATCGCAGTAATCCTGGCACAGCATAACCATCATCGGACTTATCTTATCGGAAAAGATCTCCCCTTTCCGCCCGATGGCCGTCTTGCCTTTGATGTGGCCAGGCGGTCGAACGAACTCTACCCCGATTCGGATTCTGCAGAGACCCAAAGACACCGAGTGATCCGATGGGATATCTACTTGAGGTACCTTTTAAGCGGAGAGGATCCCCCTTTTTTTCAGGCCTATGACGTGACCTATGGGAGGCGGGCGGGGGGAGGTGAAGTCGGGTATGATCTCGCCTTTCTCCCTCCCTGTGATCCCTTCTATACCGCCAAAATCATGCTGGGCGGTTCGAGACCTCTTTTCGGCCGCTATTATATTGGCCGGGATGGACCTCCCGGCGCAGACTATTATACGATCCCTGCTTTGCTTCCGCCTGGGAATCTTCTCAAGTTTTTTTATCTCCACGATGGGGACCCGGACGATATCCGAATGGTAGAGAGTGCCATCAATGTGAAAAAGGGAACCATTGATTACGACCGGATCTTGGAGTATGGAGGTTCTAAATTTATCCAGGACCTGAATCGTATCCAGGGAGGAGCGGTCAATGTTTTAAATTGAAGTAATCACGAGGACTGGTACTTTGACATCTTCCTGGCATTAAGGAGAATAAACATTGATCAAGTTAGAATATGTAGGCTAGCCTACATATTCCCTTTTTGGAAAGGTTTATTCTATATCCAGCCTGAACTGAATCTCTTGAATTTTATGACACCCCTATAAAAGAAAGGAGGTAATTTTATTGTCGGTAATGTGCTCGATGACCGTCTGTAAACAAAAGAGAGGTTTCTGTGACCACAAAAAAGCGATGATTATCATGATCGTTTTAATTGGTGTGGGTGCCGCGGGCCACTGGGCTTTCCACTGGTTCTAGAACAAATTTCTTCTAAAACTTTTTCAACGATAACTAAACATTAAGCCATAATTAAGAGGAGGAACCATGAATTACAATCCAAACAACAAAAAAATCATTCAATCTGCTTTGCTCATCGTATTGCTTTTAGGAGGGACCGGCGCATTTGCTGCTATGCCCATGCCAAAGGTTCCAGATCTCCCTTCAGGTTGGGAAGCTTGCGGGGGCGTCGCAAAGGCCAGTATGAACGACTGCGCTGTGAGAGCCAGCCTCCATTCCTGTGTGGGACAGGCCAAGAGTGATGGGGAAGCTGATTCCTATCTGTTCCTCCCGAAAGGGGCGTGCGGCCGGATGGTAAACGGCAAGGTTCTGGCCATTACAAAGCAGGATATTGCTGATTTGAAGGCGATGATGATGAAGAAAATGCAGGAAATGAAATGAACTTTGCTGGAGTCCAGACACCGATCCCGGCTTCCGCCGGGATCGGTCTCCGTTCCTCCCATTTTCGAGAGATTATCGAGGATAAGCCCCCGGTAGCCTGGATGGAAACCCATCCCGAAAATTATTTTGGAGAAGGAGGGGTTCCTCTTCGATTTCTTGAACAGATCCGTAGCCTCTACCCCTTGAGCTTTCACGGCGTTGGACTCTCTTTGGGCTCGTCAGATCCTCTTGACCCGGTTCATCTGAAAAAACTCAAAGCGTTGATTGACCGCTTCGAGCCGGCATTCGTTTCAGAGCATCTTGCATGGAGTTCCGTTTCCGGTCGTTTTTTGAACGAGCTCCTGCCGCTTCCCTACACTCCGGAAAGCCTGACGCAGGTCTGCTCAAAAATCGATGAGATCCAAAATGCTTTAAAGAGGCCTCTTCTCATCGAGAATATTACACGATATCTCACCTGGCGCGCCTCAACGTTGTCGGAGGGGGAATTTATGGCCGAAGTAGTCCAAAGAACCGGCTGCCGGATTCTCCTCGATATCAATAACGTTTATGTCAATGCGTTGAACCACCGGTTTGATCCACTGGATTATCTCAAAACCATTCCGGCTTCGGCAGTTCAGGAGATCCACCTGGCAGGCTTTGACCGGTTCGGAACATGGGTGATCGACACGCATGGCCAGAGGGTGCATCAGGAAGTCTGGGAGCTTTACCGGTGGGTGATTGACCACTTTGGCCCTCGGCCCACCCTGATTGAATGGGATACCAACCTTCCGCCGCTTCACGTTCTCGTGGAAGAGGCAGAAAAGGCGGGAAAACTCCTCGGAGAGAACCATGTCGTCACTTCGTAATATCCAGATGTTGTTTTCCGACGCGATGACAGGGCAAAAGCATGATGCTGTTGCAGGGGAACTTTGTCGGACAAAGGGTTCACCCCTTCGGAGCATCGCTCTTTATCGCCGCCTGATTCGTATCAACTATCTTCAGGTTTTGAAGATCACCTATCCGGTCTTGTATCGTTTGGTTGGGGAACGGTATTTCGGAATATTGGCGCGGGGATATCTTAAGTTACATCCTTCCACCAGCGGGGATCTTTTTCCTTACGGACGCTATTTTCCGTTTTTTCTTGAAGATTTAAACGTTCCCGCTTTGTTCACCCACGTTGCTAAACTCGAATGGGCCTGCCATGAAGTCTATCAAGCCCCCGATTCGTTGCCAGTTTCCTGGGAGCTCCAGTCCATCGCTTTAACTGATCCGTCACGGGTCACGCTCCAATTTCACCCTGCGTTCCGGCTCCTGTCGTTCCCATGCCCCGTGCATCGGGTCTGGCTGGCCCTGCAACCCGAGGCAGAGGCAGAGCAGGTCGTCGAGCTTCCGCTTCTGGAGGAAGAGACCGGTATTGTGGTGACAAGACCCTTCCAGAAAGTCGAGGTCATGCCGCTGGCAAAGAGACAGTATGTTCTCCTTGAAGCCCTTTATTCAGGGAAGGATTTGGCATCGGTTTATCAGATGGGGGTTGATTCCGATCCGGAGTTTGATCTCACCCTCTTTTTTACGGAACTTCTAAAATATCAGATCGTGTCCGGTTTTTCAGTTGGTGATTCATTATGAAGCGGATCGTTTCCTTTTTGAAGAAGATGGCAAGACTTTCGGTGTCAGCTTATTCCATGGGTGTCCGATTTCTGGAATTCCTTGTCCCGATCTTTGACCTGTTTATCCGCCTTTACATGGCGAGGATTTTCTGGAAGGGAGGAATCGTTAAAATCTCCAGTTGGATGTCGACCGTCATGCTTTTTACTCTGGTCTATGACGTCCCTTACCTGCCGCCGGAGATCGCCGCTTATCTCTCCACCGCCGTTGAGCTGGGCGGGTCGTTTCTTTTGGCGGTCGGTCTGGCAGGGAGGTTTGGGGCCGCCTCCCTCTTTGTGCTCAATATTGTCGCCGCGGTCTCCTATGGACAATTATCAGAAGCCGCTCTAAAGGAAGCTTTTTACTGGGGAATACTACTGATGTACCTCTTCCTCCATGGATCCGGACTTCTCTCCCTTGATGCCCTTCTGGGTTACCTGTTCCGGCGAAGAAAAATGAATAAAAACACCAGATTGCCCTCTCCCCTTGCGGGATAGGGCTAAGAGATTATTGAAAAATCCGTCCTGAGATTCTTCGGCTTCACCTCAGAATGACAGGTGAAGGGCATGAAATGACGGCAAAAAGAGTTTTTCACCATCCGGCTTGCTACATTTTCTACCTGGTATTGGGATTAGCCGTCATTCTCGTGGTAGAATTGGTGATGAATTCGCAAACCATCTGGACAAAAACAATAAATAGAGGCAGAGGAACATGAGCGAAAAGATAGCGCTGGTTCTAAGCGGTGGGGGAAGCAAAGGGGCAATAGAGGTAGGATTCTATCAAGCCCTTGTGGAAAGGGGGATCAAGATCGATTTCATCGTGGGATCCTCTATTGGAGCGGTCAACGGCGCCTTTATTGCCTCAGGTGTATCTCCGGAGGCGGTTGCCGCATTGTGGCGAAACCTCAACATTCATGATTTGTATGGATTTAACTGGGAAAATTTGTGGAAGTTTTTCCGGTCCAACAGTCTCTATGATCATCGCCGTTTCAGACGGTTCCTGGAACGACATCTCCCGGTACGGAATTTTGAGGAACTTAAAATCCCTTTGATCGTTCCTTGCACCAATTTTCAAACCGGAGACCCTATCTATATTCGTCAGGGGGATCTTCTAGACGCCTTGATGGCCAGTGTCGCCATGCCGGGGATATTCCCGCCGCAAATGTGTCATGGCTATCAGCTTGTGGATGGCGCGGTAGCGGAAAACATGCCTTTGGAGATGGCTGTCTCCGAAGGGGCAACACTTATTCTTGCCATGCAGTATAACTGCTGCAAGGGTTCTAATGGACCAGTCCAAGGTCTGCTGAAAATTCTCAGCCGGGCTTTTAGTATTGCTTTAGACCGTAAAACCCTGTGCGATGTTCGGCACTACCAATCTAAAGCCAAATTGATTATCTTAGAACCTCCGTTTGGTCTGAATATCGATCTTTTGGATTTTCGATATAGCGGTCAGCTGATTGAAAAGTCTTATCAGTTCGCGAAAGATATCCTGAGCAAAGAAATGGATCGTGAAAGACTGTGATCATCATTTCATACGCTCTGGTAAAGAAGGTGTTGTCTAGGATCTTAATCACAAAACTGCTTTGAAATAGGGGAGGTGCCTCCGAGCTTGCTTTGGGAGCGATTCTGCAGCGGACATATAATTATTGATTTTTTAAATTGCGGGGAATACGATAACCCGTATGATAAAAAATAAAATCTGGTATCTGCAGAAAATAAATCTCTTTAAAGAAATGTCTTCCGAAGAAATGAAAGAGCTGGATCGGATTACTGTGGAAGAGTCAGTGAAAAAAAAAGGCTGCGATTTTTTTTCCGGGGGATCCGAGTCAAAAAATATACATTTTAAAAGAAGGCCACATTAAAATCTCAAGGGTGTCTGAAGAGGGCCGAGAAGTAACCCTTGCTCTTCTGGAGCCGGGAGATATTTTTGGGGAGTTAGAAGTTCTTCAGGATTCTCCGCGGGATACTTTGGCCGAAGCCCTCGACGATAGTCAGCTTTGCGTGATTCAAAAAGCGCAGTTTCTCTCCATGATTCACCGGAAACCTGAATATTCTTTCCGTTTGATCAAACTGATCGGGTTCAGACTCAAAAAGATAGAAAATCGGGTAGAGGACCTTGTCTTTCGAGATGTTCATTCAAGAGTGGC
This sequence comes from Nitrospirota bacterium, assembly GCA_016201875.1. Classification (GTDB taxonomy): domain Bacteria; phylum Nitrospirota; class Nitrospiria; order JACQBW01; family JACQBW01; genus JACQBY01. The sequence continues at coordinate 2,935 of JACQBY010000110.1, read as the reverse complement.
TCTCTTGCTTTTGCAATTCTCAAAGGATTATGGGAGGGCTGTTCCTGAGGGCATTCAAATCGATTTAAAAGTGACCCATCAGGAAATCGCTAATCTCATCGGATCGATCAGAGAAACCGTTAGTACAATCTTAGGCGAATTTAAAAAGGAGAGCCTGATTACTTTTGAAGGACGGAAAATCATCGTTGTCCGGCCTGATCTTCTTAAGGAGAAAGCTGGCAGCTTTCCCATTTCTTCGGTATCACAGGAATAGTCTTTTCTTATTTCTCATCAAAATTGTAGTCCAGCCTACATCTTTTCTTTCAACGATCCCGTATTCTAATTTTAATCGAATTCAAACCCGTAACAATTTTTTTGTTTAAAAAGAAAGGAAATTATTTCTATGGCTAAAATTGCGGTCATTCTTCACGCAGAGCCGGGAACCCATGACAGCATGGGAAGAGCGGCGCATAGCTTAATTTACACCAAAGAACTCAAGGAAGCAGGCCATCAGGTCCGGCTTATTTTTGACGGAGGTGGAACGGGATGGACGGTGGAATTAAACAAACCGGACCATTTGTTAAATCCTCTTTTCAAGGAAATCAAGGATTCGGGTCTGATTGCTGGGGCCTGTGATTTTTGCATAGGTGCCTTTGGAGTGGATAAGGAGAAGGTTCGCGAAGCGAAAATCAATTTCATTTCAGAGTACATGGGTCACCCGAGCGTGGCAAAACTGATAAAAGAGGGATACCAGATCATCACTCTGTAAGCAGAGTCATCGCGCTTTAGGGACTAAACCTCGGCAGGAGGTTTAGTCCCTAACGTTGTTAATGCCACAAGTAGAAATATTAAAAAAGCAGAAAACGGCCACTTAAAAAGAGGAACACATTTCTTGTTGGATATACTGGAAATACAAAAGATTCTTCCTCATAGATACCCCTTTTTATTAATAGACCAGATTACGGAAATGGAATTGGGTAAAAAAATAGTGGGGATTAAAAACGTAACGGCAAATGAGGCGTTTTTCGAGGGACACTACCCGAATTGTCCGATCATGCCAGAAGTCATGATCATCGAAGCGCTTGCCCAGGTCGGGGGAGTCCTTGCTTTTAAATCTGCTAAAAGTGTAGAGGGCTGTCTCGTTTATTTTTTGAGCATTGATAAAGCCGAATTTCGGAAAACGATCATTCCCGGCAATCAAATTATTCTTCAGATGGAGGTTCTTCAGGCTAGACTCCCATATTGGAAGCTAATGGGGAAAGCCTTGGTGAAGGAGGAGTTGGTTTGCCAGGCCGAGTTAAAAGCCATGATTTCAAATCAGAAAATATGAAAAGCCCTATCTTTTTTATTTTTTCGATTCGGTTATTCTGAGTTCCATCGGACCAATATAATTGTTTGAAAAAAAAGGAATGAAATTGCCCAATGGGAGGGAGAGTTGAAAAAGGTTTTTTGGAGTTTGACCGGATTAACAATAACAACCCTTCTAATTTTCTTGGGAAACAGGGTAGCGCTTTCCTCTGATGAGAGCCTGGAAGCGATCCCGTTGATTCAGGAACAACCGGGAGAGGATGGGTTGCCGAAAGGGTGGCGGCCTCTGACCTTTCCCAAGATACCCAATCACACGCTGTATACCTTTGTTCATGAAGAGGGAAGGGAGGTAATCAAGGCGGAAAGCCATCAATCCGCCTCCGGTCTGTACATTCCACTCGATTTGAACCCGAAAGCTTATCCAGTCCTTTCCTGGTGCTGGAAAATTAACCGGATAATCGAAAAGGGGGATGAAACCAAAAAAGAAGGAGATGATTACGCGGCAAGGATCTATGTTACGTTTAAATATGATTCTGAAAGAGCCACCGTATGGGAACGGACCAAGTATGGCACAATTAAAATGCTGTATGGAGAGTACCCCCCAAAAGCCGCCATAAATTATGTTTGGGCGAATCATCTGCAAAAAGGGAAAGCCATTCCCAATCCCTATACAGATCGAGCGGAAATGGTTGCAGTTGAAAGCGGAACCGAGGGGGTGGGTCAAAGGCGGTGTGAAAAGCGTAACATTTATGAAGATTATCAAAGGTTTTTTAAGGAAGAGCCCCCCGTGCTTTTGGGAGTGGCGGTTATGACCGATACGGATAATACCCGGGAGGAAGCCATTGCCTACTATTCGGATCTTGTGATCAAAAAATCGGATACGCCATGATGAGGCGTAAAAAGTAAAGTGTCATCTATAATAAATATTGGATGCCGAGAACTAAAATGGGTGGAACTTGATTGATGAAAACCCGCACAAAAAGCCTTTTAAAGCTTTTCTTGTTTCTTGCTGTATTGAGCATCATAGGAATCGTTGTTAATAAAACAGGTTTAAGAAGTTATTTGGATCAGGACCGTCTGCAGCATTGGGTGAAGGGATTTGGCGGTTTAGGTCCTCTGATCTATATCGTGGTTTTTATGATAGCCCCCTCCCTTTTTTTACCCGGCCTTCCCATCACAGTGGCCGGAGGCGTTGTTTTCGGACCCGTCTGGGGAACTCTTTATGCTTCAATCGGTTCGACCATGGGTTCCGGGATGGCGTTTCTCATTTCCCGGTATTTTGCCCGTCAGCAAATCAGCAATCTCCTCGGCCCTAAATTTCAGGCCATTGACAGGGGGGTGGAGGAAAAAGGATGGGTTTATGTCGCTATTACCCGGCTGATTCCCATTTTCCCTTATAACATTCTTAATTATGCCTTTGGGTTAACGCGGATTAAATATTTCGAGTATCTATTGACCTCCTGGATTTGCATGCTCCCTGCAACGGCAGCTTTTGTAATTTTTAGCAGTGGGCCTGCGACATAGAAGTAGGGAAATTCAGCTAGGCTGTGCGTTGTTCCCAGAACTCCTCTATTTGGTTGGAGAGATAGCCGCACCGGAGGGCGATGATTGCATTGGCGCCCCGCACGGTCCACTCCATACCAGATTG
>JACQBY010000123.1 GCA_016201875.1 Nitrospirota bacterium | reverse complement strand
GTCCTCAACCTGTGCCTACGTATTTCCGGAGGTAAGCTGAGATGAAACCGACTGATTTTGCCTATTATCTGACCGGATTTCTTTCCAAGTATCTTCCAGGCACAATGGGGCTGAGTCCCAATACCATCCTGTCATACCGGGCCTCGTGAACCCAAAAGGGGACAGGCTACTTTTTCTGACGAGGTGATTTGAATGAATAAATTAAGAAATAAAAGGGGTTTTACCCTGATCGAAATGATGATTGTCGGGGCTATCATCGGAGTTTTAGCCGGGATAGCTGGAACGACCTGGTATCTTGGACTGAATCATTCCAGCCTGACCACAGGGGCCCGCGATATCGCCACTGCGCTTAGGAAAGCCAAACAGCTGGCGGTAACGACCAACACGACAGAGCAGGTTAATTTTGATCTGGATAATGAAACCTTTCAACTGGTGGGAGCGGGCCCGGCAACCGATCTGAAGAGTGTCTCCTCCGGGCATAAACCGATCAATATCAGTTCTTTCGAGGGCGTCACAACCGGTACTCCCTGGATTCAGTTTGCCAATAATGGCACGGCGACATTTTCGACCGGCGGAACCACTGTGGCGATTATCCTTGCCCGGACCGACAACAATTCAGAAACCAGAACGATCAATGTCAACAGCATGGGACGGATCCAGGTCCCTTAACCCCCATCTCTTCTTCGATTTAACTCCCCAAAAGAAAAAACAGAGGGTCAGTTCTTGACTTTGCATTATCCTGGTTTTCCCATGACAGGACCTATATAAAGTCAAGAACTGACCCTGCCAAGACCCTGCAAGGACACATACTAAGACAACCCCCAATTCCGAACAGGTAAATGTTTATAGACCAAAAGTCTCTGCGAACTTTTCTTCCAGCATTTGAATTTCCTTATCCGTCAGATCGTGAAATTCCTTTTTTCTGGCGCGAGTTGAAAGCTTGCCGCCATTTTGCCGCAGGAATCCGATCAGCAGTTCCGTCATCCTGTCTGGCATATCAAAATGATCCTCGATAAAGGCCTTCATCTTGTCATGGCCGGCGAGGTACGCGACTTCCTCGGGCAGGCTTTTATCGACCGTCTGGAAAACGCAGTCGTATAGAAACTCTGCTTGCCGTGTTGCATCGAAATACCTGTAAAGGTCAATCGTTTCATTCAGGACTTTAACATTTCCCGAAGAGGTCGGCTTCCATTCAATCAGGGGCAGGCGCGGCGCGGAATAGTTTTCCAGTACCTTCCGGTAGCCGTCGATGCGTTCCAGGATGATGGCAGATACCGGGAAGGCAATCCCTTTTGGCGCGAATTCCTTTTCAGCCAGAACATGATGGATGAGATAGCGGTGAAGGCGGCCATTTCCGTCTTCGAAGGGGTGAATAAAGACGAAACCAAAAGCGATCAGGGCTGCCATGATGACCGGGTCATAGTCGCTTTTGAGAAGCCTGTCATTGGCCTCGATCAGGCCGTTTATCAAAAGGGCAATGTCCTGCCATCGCGCTGAAATGTGATCGGGTACGGGCGCGTTGGTGGCGCGGTCATGGACGCCGACGAACCCGCCTGCCTTGCGCCACCCCATTTTGGTAAATCGCTTGTCTTCAATGACGATATCTTGCAGGCGTACCAGTTCCTGCAAAGTGAGCTTTTGCCGTCCGGCCTGTCCTATGGCGCGGCCCCAGCGTTCAACCCTGTTATGCGGGGGCCTTTCACCTTCAATCGCGTAAGACGCCTTTGAATCTTTAAGCAACAGAAATGCCGCCGCACGGGCCAGAACATCGGGATGAATCTTGCCGATAGCCTGACGTACTTTTTTGTCCAGATGCAAGGCCATCATTTTTTCGAGCGTTTTTGTCCTGCGAATCAGGGGGCAAAAATCCTTGACCCCTGGCAGGTTATTCCTGACGCGGTGACGTTTTGACGGGGTGGAAAGGCCGGGATACTGCGCATCGGCATCCAAAACATCGACAAAATTTGTCACCTCCGTATCCCGCAGATTTAGTTTTTTATCCATCAGCCACTCATAAAGAAACCACAAGCGGCGGCTGTGTTTTCCGGTCGGCTCAGCCTTGAGGATTTTTTCGATGTCATGCGGTTTGACGGCCTGGAAGAGGGTCTTTAAAACCGCCAGGTCGAGCGCTTCATGGCGCAGGGCGAAGGTCAGGTGTCCTGCCAGCGTGTCCGCCGGTTTGTGGCGCGGGGTAAAGACAGACCAGCCTTCCGTATCATAGCGTTTGTGCTTTTGGCTGATAACGGCGCAAGGTTCGGGCAAAGGTACTTTGAGGTCATAGGCGTCGATAAGCGCCACATAGCCCGCCAGTGTCATGTCCGGTTCCGGCAGATGCTGGCCATGAAAAACGATTTTTGTTTGTGAAAAACGATTTGTTATCTCTTTTTTCATGAAAAACATTTTGCCATGAAATTTGTATTTATTCTATGAAAATCGTGTTTTTATTATAAGAAGAAACAGAAAAAACAGAGAAAAAACAGGGTCAGTTCTTGACTTTGTGTTATCCTGGTTTTTCTTCATGACAGGACCCTGTATATAAAATCAAAAACTGACCCTTCCAGGCCACTAATCAACACTTGACAAAGATATACTTATGAGTATAATACTTTAGAGTATATTATGGAATTCATTAATCGAAAAAAAGAATTGGCCTTTCTTGAGGAAAAGTGGCGGGAGCGGAGGGCCCAGCTCATCGTTCTCTGGGGCAAGCGCCGGGTAGGGAAGACCGAGCTTGTCAAGCAGTTCATGAAGGACAAGCCTCACGTCTATTTTCTCTCCGAGAGCACCAACGATCCCGAACAGATGAGAAAATTCTCCGTTGCC
>JACQBY010000099.1 GCA_016201875.1 Nitrospirota bacterium | reverse complement strand
GTCCGGCCCGCTGAATGCTTTTGACGATATTCTGCGAAGAAGTCACCGCGCCGGTAATGATATGGACTTCCGCCTGAAGGCGGACGCCTGACATCCCGAGGGGGTCCCGGATGCCGTCCTGATCGTCCACCGAAAAGGTCTGGGGAAGAATATGGAGGATTTCCCGGTCCTGCGGTATGACCACCGCTTTCGCCTTTCCAATCACCCGTTTCACGTCGGCATGGACGACTTCATTCTCTTTGATGGCAATGACCCCCCGGCTGTTGAATCCTTTGATATGGCTCCCGGCGATCCCCGCATAGACCGAATTGATCTGAACCCCCGACATCAACTCGGCTTCCTCGACCGCCTTGCGGATCGATTCGACCGTGTTTTCGATATTGACGATCACGCCCTTCCGTATGCCGCTTGAAGGATGCGTGCCAATCCCGATAATATTGACCTTCCGGTGGTCCTGCACGTCGGCAACAATCGCGCAGGTCTTGGTGGTTCCGATATCGAGCCCGACGACAATTTTTTCATTTTTACCCATAAGACCCCTCAACCCCTGTTTTAAATTTTTTCTTTCTGAGGTTTGACGATGACCTTTCCCGAAAACCGCAAATCAATATCCTCAATGTCAATATTTCTGGAGAGGATATCATTTTTGACAGAAAGGAACCGGAACCATTGCTGAGAAGAATAGGGATACCGGAATAAAAATGGAATCCCCCCGATGGTGGCAACCAGATCGTTTTCCGATCTCAATTCGATGCTGGAGAGATCCTCTTTTGCCACCAGAAAGTTTGGTTGCATGGCCATTCGATAAAACGCCACCCCTTTTCTGACCAGGCTCGCCTCTTTTTCATCCCCTCTGAGCCATTTTTCAACATGAACCCCTTTCAATTCCGGGATATTTTTAAACGGAGCGGCCGCTTCCGCGATGAAGCGCCCCTCTTCATCGGCCAGACAGAACGACTGGCCTCTCATCAGATAAAATGCAGGCTGTTTTTCGACAATCCGCACGGTGATGCCATCCGGAAAATGTTTTTTCAGGGTCGCGCTTTTAATCCAGGGGTCCGACTCCAGGCGCTCCCGGACCTCGTTCAGGCTGACGTTAAACATCGACCGGTTTTTGATCTCCTCTAATTCGCGGGCCAGATGCTCCTCTTTCAGATAACTCAGTCCTTCGATCTTAATATTCCGGACGGTAAAGAGAGGAGATTCCTCCAGCCAGAATTCCGCCAGAGTCGACATCCAGACCAGCCCTCCCGCCGCAAGGAGGACCCCGAAAACCTTGAGGAGAGGGAGATAAAAACTCTTCTTCTTCCTCCGGTTCGGCTGGCCTCTTTTGAACTTTTTTCCGGAAGAGCCCCTCTTCCTGAACCCTTTAAATCGCACAACTCAAAATCCTTTCCACCAGCTGTTCAAAAGAGATCCCCGCCCCTCTGGCAATCTCCGGAAGGAGGCTGGTCTCGGTCATTCCCGGAAGCGTGTTGACCTCCAGCAGATAAAACTGCTGGTCTTTCCCGAGAATAAAATCAACCCGGCTGTATCCCCGGCAGCCGAGCGCCTGATGCGCCAGAAGGCCGAGCGCCATCACCCTGCCGTAAAGGGCTTTGGGGAGAGGCGCCGGAAAAATATGGTCCGACATTCCCGAAACATATTTCGCCGTATAATCATAAAATTTCCGTTTTGTTTTAATCTCAATTACCCCCAGCGCTTTCTCCTCCAATATGCCGACCTGGATTTCCCTTCCGGGGATATAGGGCTCGATCAGAATCTCCTCATCATGCCGGAAGGCTTCTTCCATCGCAGGGGTTATGGCATCTCCCGTTTCTACGATCGATACGCCGACGCTTGACCCTTCGTGGCATGGCTTGACGACCCAGGGGAGAGGGAAAGAGACGGCGCCGGTCTTGAAGCGGCTTTTTTGATCCCTTCTTAAGAGATAAAAATCGGGAACGGGGATCTGATGATAAATAAAAATCTTTCTTGAGGCCGCCTTGTCCATTCCGAGAGCGCTGGCCAGAATTCCGGAGCCGGTATAAGGGATTTTCATCGATTCCAGCAGGCCCTGAATCTTTCCATCCTCGCCTCCCTTGCCATGGAGGCCGTTAAAAACAATCTCGATCGATTCTTTCTCCAGCACCCGCCAGATATCCGGACTCATCTTCAGGGGAACCGCATGGTAACGGTTTTTAACAAGCGCATTCAGGATCGCGGCGCCGGTTTTGAGTGAAACCTCCGCTTCGGCGGAGTCCCCCCCCATCAGCACCCCTATTTTTTTATCGGTCAGAGCCATTTTCCCCTATGATTTTAGCTTCGAGTTCAAGGACCAGTCCTTTTTTGTCTTCCACTTCCCTGCCGGCTTTTTTGATCAATTGAATGATATCGCCGGCGGTTGCCGAACCTTTGTTAATAATAAAATTCGCATGTTTCTCGGATATCTGGGCTCCGCCGATCTGAAACCCTTTCAAACCGACCTCCTCAATCAGCCTCCCCGCATAATGACCGGGAGGGTTTTTAAATATCGAACCAACGTTCGGATGGGAGAGGGGCTGAGTTTCTCTCCTCTTTTTGAGGAGAACGGCGATCTTCTCCTGAACTTCATGCCGGGAAGCCTGCTGAAGATTGAAGACCCCCCCCAGTAAAACCCCTTTTGGAAATTTCGATCTCCGGTAACCGAAACAGGCCTCTTTTTTGCCGATATCGACGATCTCTCCCTGATAGGTCAGAAGCCTTACCGATTCCACCACGTCTGAAATTTCTCTCCCCGGAATTCCGGCATTCATTTTAATCGCCCCGCCGACGTTCCCCGGAATCGAACAGAGGAACTCCAGTCCGGTCAAAGAGGCTTCAAGGGTATATTTCAGAAGACGGGGGAGAAAAACGCCGCTCTCGACAAAAAGCGTGGCGGCGTCTATTTTTTCAATCCGGGTAAAATGGCTCAGTTTGATGACGATCCCCCTCATGCCGCCATCCCGGATAATCAAATTCGACCCGGCTCCGATCACAAAAAAGGGAACCTTATGCTTTCGGATCCCCTCCATCAACTGGATCAGGTCTGTTAAGTTGAGAGGGAAAACCACAACGTCGGCAATCCCTCCGACCTTTAAAGAGGTATATTTTCCGAGAGGCTCGTTCTGCAGAGCCTTTCCTTTAAAGTCTTTCAAAAGCAATTCAATGGCGTGATTCATCGTCTCTCTCATCCGTTTAAAGGGATTGAAGGATCTCCCGTCCCAGCTTCCAGATATCCCCCGCTCCCAGCGTGATTAACAGGTCGTTCGGTTTTAATGCCGCGGCGATCTTCTCCGCCCATTCCTCCCTCCGGGGAAGGTACGCCACCTCCGGATGTCCGGATTTCCGGATCTGTTCAGCGAGAAAACCGGTTGAAATCCCCGGGATCGGCTTTTCCCCCGCGCCGTAGATATCGGTCAGGAAGAGGAGATCGGCCTGGCCAAAAGCCGTTGCAAAATCGTCGATCAGGTCCCGGGTACGGGTATACCGGTGGGGCTGAAAAACAACGACCAGCCTCCGATGATCCCACCCTTTTTTTGCCCCGGCGAGGGTCGCCCGGATTTCGGTGGGGTGATGCCCGTAATCATCGATCACCATGATCCCGTTTTTTTCTCCCAGGAGATGGAACCTCCGGTCAACCCCCTCAAACTCCAGAAGGCACTTCTGGATCAGAGGGACCTCCACATCCATTTCCAGACCGACCGCAATCGCGGCCAGCGCATTTTGAACATTATGAGTCCCCGGGACCCTGAGCTGGAAAGCGCCAAGGGGTCTGCCGGCGTTCATGACTTCGAAAGAGGTCTTCCACTCTTTCATTTCAATATTCAGAGCCCTGATATCAGCCTTCTCCTGAAAACCATATCCGATATAGCGCCTGTGAAGGCGGGGCGCCAGTTGTTGCAGGGGCCTGTCATCCATACAGATCACCGAGCATCCATAAAAGGGGACTTTATTCATGAATTCGAGAAAGGCCTTTCTGATCCCCCCCATATCATGATAGAAATCGAGATGTTCCCGGTCGACATTCGTCACGACGGTAATGACCGGAGAAAGTTTTAAAAACGATCCGTCGCTTTCGTCGGCTTCAGCCACGAGAATATTCCCCTGGCCCAGTTTGGCATGGCTCCCGAACAGGTTCAGCTTCCCCCCGATAACGGCGGTGGGATCCAATCCTCCCATCGCCAGGACGGAGGCGACCATCGACGTCGTGGTGGTCTTGCCATGCGATCCGGCAACCGCGATTCCATATTTAAGGCGCATCAATTCCGCAAGCATCTCGGCTCTCGGAATGACAGGGATCTTCAGGTTCCGGGCGGCGTCGACTTCGGGATTTCCTTGATGAATCGCCGAGGAGACGACGACCACATGGACCCCCTCGATGTTGGAAGGGTCATGCCCCTGAAAGATTTTTCCTCCCAGCTTCTCAAGCCGGCGGGTCGTTTCGCTCACCGCAAGGTCGGAGCCCGATACCGCGTACCCCATATTCATCAGGACCTCCGCAATCCCGCTCATTCCCGCGCCGCCAATACCCACAAAATGAATCCGTTGAATTTTTTTAAACATGGGCCAATCTTAACCGGAGACATCGTTCTATAATATTTTCGGCCGCGTCTTTTTTACCGAGGCCTCTCATCTTTTCGGACATTTGAGCCAGCTTTTCTCCCGGGAGGAGAATTTGCGCCATCAGAGTTGCCAGCGCCTTCCCGTTTAAATCGGGGGTCTCCAGAACTTCGGCGGCCCCCATTTCTTTTAAAAAATGGGCGTTTTTTTCCTGGTGATGATGGGCCGCAAAAGGGAAGGGGATTAAAATCGCCGGCTTCCCGCACGCCGACAGCTCCGCCAGCGTGGTGGCGCCGGCCCGGCAGATCACCAGATCGGCCGATTCATACGCCTTTGCCATGTCGTAAATAAACGGTTCGACCATGGCGGGGATTTTTCTCGCTTCGTATTCCGCCTTCACCCGGGCGAAGTCCGGCTGGCCTGTTTGATGAATCCACCGGATCGGCAGATCCTCTCGTCCGTTCAGAATATCGAGCGCCTCGATGACGGCAAGGTTTATCGAATGGGCCCCCTGGCTTCCGCCGAAAACCAGAACCGTCCTCCCCCCGGAATCTTTTTTCGAGGAAAGGGCCGAAATCTCTTTTCTCACCGGATTCCCGGAAAAAAAGAAGTTCCGTTTCGGAAAATAGTCCGAAGACTTCTCAAAAGAAGCAAAAACCTGATGGACAAAATGCGCCAGTATCGTATTGGTAAGACCCGGGGTCACATTCTGCTCTAAAATAATCCTTTTAATTTTCAATATTACGCTCATCAATAAAACAGGCCCTGACGCATATCCTCCGACGCCGATGACCAGATCGGGCCGGAACGTTTTTAACAGGCGGAAACTTTGAATTAAACCTTTTGGGAAATTTAACAGAGCCCTCAAAAGCGCGCCCTCCCTTTTTCCGACCCATCCTTCGACTTCTATTGTTTTCAAGGCGAATCCTTCTTTCGGAAGGATGCGGGACTCAATCCCTCTTTCCGTTCCGATAAATAAAATCGCGCAATCCGGAAAACGGAGCTGAAAAGCCCTGGCCAGGGCAATTCCGGGATATAAATGCCCCCCCGTTCCCCCTCCGGCAATCACCACGTTCACCGGAAAAACTCCCTGTTTATGACCATCTTTCGCTCCCGGCCCACTCCGCCTTGACAGCAGGCCTCCCTGGACGGCTCCGTTCGCGCCTCTCCTTCTTCCGGGAGAGGTTCATTAAAAGTCCGATTGAAATCAGGTTCACCCAGAGAGAGGAACCGCCATAACTGATAAAAGGGAGAGGGAGCCCTTTGGTCGGAAAGAGGCCGGTCACCACGCAGATATTCACAAAGACCTGAATAAAAATAAGAAACGTGATGCCGGAAGCCAGATAAAAAGAGAACAGATCCTCTGTTTTTAAAGCAATCTGAAACCCCCGGTAGATCAGGATTGAAAACAGGAGGAGAACGCCAAGGGTCCCGGCCAGGCCGAGCTCTTCGCCAATCACCGAATAAATAAAATCGGTGTAGGGTTCCGGAAGATAAAAGAGTTTCTGCTTGCTGGCTCCCAGCCCGGTCCCGAAAGGCCCTCCTCCGGCAAAAGCTAGATAGGACTGAACCACCTGAAACCCCTCCCCCCCCTGTTCTTTCCAGGGATCGAGAAAAGCGAGCATCCTTTGCTTCCTGAAGCCGACCTGCAAATAATGATAGATGAACGGCAGCGAAAGGAGAAAAAGGAAGAAAAGGTGTTTAATCCGCGCTCCCCCCTCATAAATCATAAGAAAAAATACCGCGCCGATAATGACCGCCGATCCAAAATCAGGTTCGGCAAGAATGATTTTGAGAAAAATAGCGACAATGAAGAGGCAGGGAAGGAGGCCTTTTCGAAATTCCCTGATCTTCTCTTTTTTCTTTGCCAGATAATAGGCCATAAAAAGGATTAACGAGAGTTTGGCAAACTCCGACGGTTGAAAAGAGACCATCCCCAGTTTAAGCCAGCGCCGGGCTCCATTGATCTGAACGCCAGCCTGGGGGGTCAAAACCGCCAGAAGAGAGAGACCGGAAAGAATCAATGCCGGCCAGACCAAAAGCTCCAATTTTTTGATCTCCACCCTGGAAAAAAACCAGGCCAATAAAACGCCCGGGATCAGATAAAGAAACTGCCTTTTAACAAAATAAGCGGAGTCCCCGAATTTCGATTCCGAAATGACGGCGCTTGCGCTATAAATCATCACCAGTCCCCCGAGGATCAGAAGAAGGGATGCCGTCAACATTAAAAAATCAACCCGGTTTTCCATTCTGGAAGAGGCGGTTCTCCCCATTTAACTCAATTCTCCTACAATTTTTTTAAAAACCCCTCCTCTTTCGGCATAATCTTTAAACATGTCATAACTGGAGCAGGCAGGGGATAAAAGGACCGAATCCCCTTTCTGGCTGAGGGAACAGGCCTTTTGAACCGCTTCTTCAAGCGATCCGGCCTCATAAATTTCCGCGCTCCCCTTAAGATCATTTTTCATCCGGCCCCTCGCTTCGCCGATTAAGATCAGCGCTTTCACTTTTTCACGGACCAGCGGAGCGAGAGAAGAAAAGCCTCCCCCCTTCTCTTTTCCTCCCGCGATCAGGATAATGGGAGCGGGGACATTTTCCAAAGAGCGTACCGCCGCCCCCACATTGGTCCCTTTCGAATCATTGATATAGGCCACCCCGCGGAGGACCCTGACCGTTTCAAGCCGGTGTTCCAGGCCTTTAAATTCGTCCAGCGCTTCCTGCAGGGTCCGGTGCGGTATTCCGGCCAGAAAGGCGATTCCGCAGGCAACGGCCATATTTTCAATATTATGGCTCCCTTTCAGAATGGCCGAGTTTACATCCCCCAGCTTCTGCTCTTCATCCTCCTGCTCCTGATCCTGACGATAAAGAAGGGAATGGCCGGAGAGGATGATCCCGCCGGAAAGGGGCTCTTTCTGGCTAAACCAGACTACTCTGGATTTCATCTGGCGCGGAAACTTCCGGATCACCGGGTCATCCCAGTTTAAAAGGGCGGTATCCTCCTCCGTCTGATTCTGGAAGAGCTTGAATTTCGCTTTAGCATAATCTTCCGGCCCGGCATAACGCTCTCCATGGTCGGGTGTAATATTTAAAATCGCCCCTATTTTCGGACGAAAGGCCTGAATCGTCTCCAGCTGGAAGCTGGAGACCTCAAACACAACCGCCTCCCAACCCCCTGGAGGAGGATTGAGAACCGCTTCGGTTGCCGGAATTCCGATATTCCCCCCGACAAAGGTTCTTTTTCCTCCCTTTTTAAACATTTCGCCTAACAGGGCCGTAGTGGTGCTTTTCCCATTCGTCCCGGTAATGGCATACATCTTTTTGGAATCGAGAAAAGAAGCGGCCAGCTCCATTTCTCCGATCACCGGAATTCCCATCGCTCTCGATTTGACCAGCGCCGGATGTTCGGTGGAAACCCCCGGACTGACGACAATCAGGTCGGCCGCGGCAAAGTCCGCTTCATCATGCCCTCCGAGTTTATAGGCCACCGGCCCGGAGAGAGGCTCCGGCTTTAACCCGGGATCGGAGTCTGTCCCCACAATGGACGCTCCTTCTCTCAAAAGGAGCCGGATCGCGGAGAACCCGCTCTTTTTTAAGCCCATGACCAGAACTTTTTTGTTTTTCAGAGAGATCATCTTAATTTCAATGTGCTCAGACTTAACAAAGCCAGGATAATGGCGATAATCCAGAACCGGATCACCACTTTGGATTCATGCCATCCTTTGAGCTCAAAATGATGATGGATCGGAGACATCAGAAACACCCTTTTACCTCTGGTCTTAAATGAAATGACCTGCGTAATCACCGACAGCGCCTCGATCACAAAAATTCCTCCGACCAGGAGGAGAAGGAGCTCATGTTTGGAGACCACAGCCACAGTCCCGAGCGCCCCGCCGATCGGGAGGGAGCCGACATCCCCCATAAATACGGAGGCGGGATAGGCATTAAACCAGAGGAAACCGAGACCGGCCCCGATGATCGCCCCGCAGAAGACCGAGAGTTCCCCCGATCCTTCAATGTAGGGTATCAATAAATAGTCGGCGAATTTGTGATTGCCCGAAATATAGGCCACGATCAGATAGGCCACCGACGTCACGATGATCGGCCCTATCGCCAACCCGTCGAGCCCGTCGGTCAGGTTGACGGCATTTGACGCTCCAACGATAATGAAAACCACCAGAGGGAGATAGAGCCAGCCGAGGTCCGGGGTGAAATGTTTGAAAAAAGGGAAATAAAGCTTCGACGAATAGGCCGGAGAATTGAGTAAAAAAACGGCAATCATGATGGCAAGGATCAGTTGAAACCCGAATTTGTAGCGGGGGAGGAGTCCTTCCGATTTTTTCCGGACGACCTTCAGGTAGTCGTCCCAGAACCCGATCAGTCCGAAGCCAAAGGTGGTAAAAATCACCAGCCAGATGTAACGGTTTTTTAAATCGGCCCATAACAGGGTGGATAAAAGAATCGCGATGAGGATCAAAATCCCCCCCATGGTGGGGGTGCCCGATTTCACCTGATGCGACTGGGGTCCCACATCACGGATCTGCTGTCCGATACGCCATCCCCGGAGGACCCGGATCAGATAAGGTCCCAATAAAAAACTGATAATTAAAGCGGTCAGGGTGGCATAAATCGCCCGGAACGTAATGTAGCGGAACACATTGAGAAATGCATAATGATCATGTAAAGGGTAAAGAAGCGAATAAAGCATGTTACTCCTTTTTTAATAATTCGAGAACTTTTTCCATCTTCATCCCCCTCGAGCCTTTAACGAGGACCAGCGACCGGGTTGAAAAAAGGGTTCTCACCTGACGGACAATCTCTTCGTGCGTCGGACAGATCGAGACCGCCTCCCCGGCCATCCCTTCATCCCTGGCCCCCTCCGACACATGGCGGGCTTCCGGCCCGTATAAAAAAAGCCGCCAGATTTTCAGCTCGCCGATCATCTGTCCCAGCCTGAAATGGGCTTTTTCCGAGGTTTTCCCAAGTTCCAGCATATCTCCGAGGATGGCGACGGTTTTGCGATGATCCTCCGCTCCCCGTTCGGCAAGCATCCGGATGGCCGCTTCCATGGAAGAAGGATTGGCATTATAAGCGTCGGAAACGACTTTGACATTCGGGTTCAGATCAAACATTTCCGATCGTAACGGAACGGGAGAAAAAGCGTTTAACCCCTGAACAATCTCTTCGGTACCGCACCCGAGCGTCGAGGAGGCGGCTGCCGCGCCGAGGGCATTATAGACGTTATGGGTTCCCGGAACGGCAAGCTGGATATCGAGTTGATCTCCCCGATGGGTCAGGGTAAACCGCACCCCCTGAGGCATCGATTGTGCATGGCTCCCGCGGAAATCAGCCCCTTCCGAAAGCCCGAAACTGACCCGTTTCCCTTTTTGCCTCGTTTTGAGCGTCGTATAAAACGGAGAATCCTGATTTAAAACGGCGGTCCCCTCTCCGAGAAAATCAAGAAGCTCCCCTTTGGCCTGCGCCACCCCTTCGATGCTCCCGAGGCCTTCAAGGTGGGTCTCTCCGATATTGGTAATCACACCGACCGTCGGGCGGGCGATTTCGCAGAGGCGCCGCAGTTCTCCCGGATGGTTGATCCCCATTTCGAGTAAAATGATCCGGTCCGAAGGGGTCAGTCCGAGCAAGGTCAGAGGGAGCCCGATGTGGTTATTAAAATTCCCTTCGGATTTCAGGAGTTTGTTCTTCTTTGCCAGAATGGCGTTTAACATCTCTTTGGTGGTTGTTTTCCCATTGCTCCCCGTAATCGCCACAACAGGCCCTTTAAAATGCTTTCGGACCTCCCCCGCAATCTCCTGCAAAGCGGTCAACGGATCATCGACTTCGATGCAAATCCCGGGAGAGACGACAGGGGAACTCCGGGCTTTAAAAGATCCTGAAGCGCCATTTTGGCAGGCCTGATCGATAAACTGATGCCCGTCGAACCGGTCGCCCCTGAGCGGAATAAAGAAAGCCTCCGGCTCGATCTTCCGGCTGTCGGTGGAAAACCGTTTTACGATTGTATCCGGGTTCCCCTGAATCAGGCGTCCGCGGGTTATCTTTACGATTTCACCAACCGTCCACTCCATGCTCATGTCCCCTCTAAAACCCAAACTTTTTCTGCAAAATTTCTTTTGCCACAAGCCGGTCGTTAAACGGGAACTTCTTCTCGCCGATCATCTGATAATCTTCATGCCCTTTGCCGGCAATCACCACAAAATCGCCAGGCTTCGCCTCTCCGATGGCGCTCTCGATCGCCTCCCGCCGGTTTTCAATCACCCGGTATTTTCCCTTCATCCGTCCGCCGGCCGAAAGAATCCCCGCTTCGACCTCTTTTAAAATTTCAATGGGATTCTCGCTGCGGGGGTTGTCTGATGTCAGGACCAGGCTATCGGCATACGCTCCCGCGACTGTTCCCATTTTAGGGCGCTTCCCTTTATCACGGTCTCCCCCGCACCCGAACACCAGAATTACTCTCCCTTTTTTAATCTCCTGCAAGGTCGTTAAAATTTTCAGGAGGGCATCTTCGGTATGGGCATAATCGACAAATACGGAAAACGGATAGGCTCCGGGAACTTTTTCAAGCCTCCCTGGAACGACAATCGTCCCGCTTAAAATCTCCTCGATCCTGCCCGCCGGAACCTGATGGCGGATCGCCGTTCCGGCGGCGGCCAGGAGGTTATAAACATTAAACGTTCCGACCAGAGGAGACCGGATATGGAGATTTCCCGCAGGGGTTTTCATCTCAAAAGAGGTCCCCGAAGCGGCCGCCTGGATATTCTCGGCCCGCAGGTCGGCCTTTTGGCTCAACCCGTAAGTCCAGACTTCTCCCGACGAAAGACTTTTTAACTTTGCCCCCCAGGGATCATCGATATTAATCAGGGCCAGAGGTTTTTTGCTCCCCGAAAGCGCTTCCTGATGAAAGCGGAACAACTTTGACTTCGCCTGAAAATAGGCTTCCATCGTATGATGGAACTCCAGATGGTCCTGTGTCAAATTCGTAAAAACAACCGTATCAAAGGAAGTCCCGAAAACCCTGTCGAGTTCCAATGAATGGGAAGAAACTTCCATCACCGCATTTTTAATCCCTTTTTTTTTCATCTGATCGAGCAAACATTGCAAATCGGACGATTCCGGCGTGGTATGGTTGGAAATCTGTTTTTCGATCCCGATCCAGTTTCCCACCGTTCCGATCAATCCGGTCGGGCCGTGGAACTCCATCAACCCCCGGATTAAAAAAGAGGTCGTTGTTTTCCCGTTGGTCCCGGTAACGCCGATGACCCCCATCGCCCGCGACGGATCATCATAGTACCGGCAGGCCGCTTGCGCAAACGCCCTCCTCGAATTCTCCACCTGGATAAAGGCTGTCCGCTCTTTTAACTCCCCTTTCAGGGGAATGAGCTCTTCACAGAGAATGGCTGCCGCCCCCTTTTTGATCGCCTCTTCAATATAAAGATGGCCGTCCGTCTTGAACCCCCGCATCGCCGCGAATAAATAATTTTTTTTCACCGCTCCGGACGCATAAGCGATCCCTTCAACGGCCCCCTCGGCCGGTCCTTCGATCTGTTTGACGGAGATTTCAGAAATTAACTGCTTTAATAACATAGCGAAATTTTATCATGTTCCAGACGCTTTCAATAGACTAAAATCGATCAGGGCTCCCGCTGGACCACCAGCATCCTTTTGGTGTCAAACGGAGGGATGCCAAGATAATTCAGGGTCTGCCCCGCGATATTCCTGAAAACCGGCGCCGCTACGCTCCCCCCCCACGACACCCCTTTGGGGTGGTTGATCACCACCAGAATCACCAGCCGGGGATCATCGGCCGGGACAAACCCCCCGAAAGAACCGATATACTGGTCGGCAGAATAGGTATGGGTTTCCGAATCGACCGTCTGGGCGGTTCCGGTCTTTCCCGCCACGATATAACCGGACAGGGCCGCTTTTTCTCCGGTCCCGCCGGGATGGACAACGGTTTGAAGGATCCGGGTCACCTCCCTCGCCGTCCGTTCGGAAATCACTCTCCTCGGTTTTTCGGACTCTCCCCGGCTCACCCCCCCCTTTTCATCCAGAACCCCCCTGACCACGCGGGGTTTCACAAAAACGCCCCCGTTGGCGATCACGCTGAAAGCGGCGGCCATTTGAAGCGGGGTCACCGCAATGCCCTGGCCGATAGAGATCGAAGCAAGCGTTCTTTTAGGAAGATGGCGGGAGGCGTTGACAATCCCCGACATCTCCCCGTTTAAATCAATCCCGGTCTTTGAACCAAAACCAAAAGCCTGAATATAATGCCTGAGTTTGTCCTCTCCCAGGCGCAGAGCCACTTTTGCCGTTCCGATATTGCTCGATTTCTGAATGACCTGAGAAAAGGTCAGCATCCCTTCGCGGGTATGGTCATGAATCGTTTTCCCGTCAATCGCAAAAGAACCATTTTCACAATAGATCACATCGGAAGGGAACACCGTCTTTTCTTCCAGCGCCGCCGCGGCGGTCACGATTTTAAAGGTCGAACCGGGCTCGTAAACGTCGGTAATCCCTCGGTTCCGCCAGTCGGAGGGTGAATAGGCGCTGATGGAATTCGGATTAAAATCGGGACGGACCACCCATGCCAGAATATCTCCGGTTCCGGGCTCTATCACAATGACCGCCCCGCTCTCGGCGCCGCTCTCTTTCATCATCGCATCGAGTTCTTTTTCGCTGATATACTGGATCACTTCGTCGATGGTTACATAAAGGTCCTCCCCTTTTTTCGGGAAATGATAGTTTAAATCTTTGGGAAAAATATCTTCCCCTCTGGCATCCCTTTCAAGGGTCACGGAGGCCTTTTTCCCCTGCAGAACGCCGTCATATTGTTTTTCAATCCCCTCCAGCCCCTGGTTTTCTGACCCGACAAACCCGAGAATATGCCCCATTAAATGTTTTTTAGGGTAAAACCGCTCGGGACCCATCATCATTCCCACCCCTTCCACCCCCAGATTTTCAATGGCGGTTGAGACTTCGGGTGTGATTTTCCGCTTGATCCAGACAAACGATTTGTCTCCCTTTAACTTCTCAAGAATGAGGGGCCGGGGTTCATTGACAATCAGAGAGAGCTCTTCTGCCACCGAACCAGGCGTTTTAATCATAGGGGGAACGGCGTAAAGAGAGGGGACTTCCAGGTTAGCGGCTAAAATCCGGCCATTGCGGTCGAGGATCCTCCCCCGCTCCCCCTGAATAACAATTGTTTTCTGATGCTGTCTGACGGCAATTTTAGAAAGGTTCTGCGTGATAAAAAGCTGAAGATAGACCAACCTGAAGGTTAATAGGCCCAGACCGAGGAAAAAGAAGGCGACAATAACCCCGATGCGTGAAAAGTAAGGGCAACCCGTTTTTTTCCGTTCGGTTCTGGCTGGCGTCATTTAATAATTTTTCTCTCGACTTCTCTTTCCGCCAGTTCTACAGACGGGATTTTTCTCTTTTGATCAAGGGCCGTGACCCTGATTTTCTGGTTGGAATCCCGCGAGGTCATTCCCAGCCGGGTCACCGCAATCTGCTCGATCCGGTCCAGAGAGGCCAGGCTTGCGATTTCAATCTGGAGTTCGGTGTGAATCCGGTCCAGCTCTTTTTTTTGCTTTTGCATCTGTCCCATTTCATAACCAAGATTCACGACATGGATATGATAAACCAGATAGGCCAGCACTCCCCCGAAAATCAGGAAGCCGCATTGCATGGCGGTTAAAATCAGAGGCTTTTGAAGTCTCATAGTCTCCTTTCGATCACTCTTAGTTTTGCGCTGCGGGAGGCGGGATTGGATTCCACCTCTTCTTCCGACGGACAGACCGGTTTTTTAGTCCATTGAAAATCGGGGTCTTTTTTCTTCTTCTGGATCAGGGAGAGAAAGGTCCGTTTCACAATCCTGTCTTCAAGCGAATGGAACGAAATAACCGCCAGCCGCCCCCCGGGAGCAAGGTATTGAAAAATATTTTTAATAAACTCCGATAACGACTCCAGCTCCCGGTTCACCGCGATCCGAATGGCCTGAAAGGTGCGGGTCGCGGGGTGAATCCTCCCGTAGCGGTAAGCGGGGGGAACGTTTTCTTTGATAATCCCCGCCAGGCCCGCCGTGGTTAAAATGGGACTCTCTTCTCTTGCCCTGACGATGGCTCTTGCGATCTGGTTTGCGTACCGCTCTTCTCCGTAAGTCCGGATCAAATCGGCCAGTTCCCTGACCGGAAGATCATTAACCAGGTCGGAAGCTTTAACCGGCCGGGATAGATCCATCCTCATATCGAGGGGGCCGTCTTTCTGAAAACTGAATCCCCGTTCCGGAGCGCTCAACTGCATTGAAGAAACCCCAAGATCCGCCACCACGCCATGAATATCCCCCTTTTTATCCAGATCGATCAACTGCTGAAAATCTTTATAATCTCCGTGAAAAAACCGATACCGCCCCTCAAACTTTTCTCTTAACCTCTGGTTTGCCAGATCAAGAGCGCTTTGATCTTTATCGATCCCGAACAAAAAACCGCCGGGAGAAGATTGTTCCAGGATGGCTTCGCTATGCCCCCCGCCTCCCACGGTACAATCGATATAGATCCCGCCCGGTTTAACTTTCAAATAAGAAACCACCTCGTTTAATAAAACGGGGATATGGCTCATGTTAAAATCCCAGCTTAACCAGAAGCTGCTTCATCCGGTTTTGAGTCTCGGGACTGCTATTGATGGTTTCCTGCGTTCTCCAGCTTTCACGGTTCCAGATTTCAAATTTATGAAAATGCCCTAAAAAGATAATTTCCCTGTCGAGATTGGCATGGCGCCTTAAATCGCTTGAAAGAAGGATTCTCCCCTGCCGGTCGATGGGACACTCTTCGGCAGTGGCAAAAAAGAACCGGACAAACCGCTGGACATCTTCTTCAATCCTTGGAAGACTCTGGATTTTTTCGGCCACTTTGACCCAGGCATCCTCAGGATAAACGGAGAGACAATGATCAAGGTCCCTCGCCACCACCAGCGTGACTTCGTTTTTCTTGCCGGCCAGTTTTTCCCTGAACTTTGGGGGGACAGCGACTCGCCCCTTATCATCGAGATTATATTCAAACTGGCCTATAAACATCCCACTTCTCCCCACTTCTCCCCACAAGTCGGAGTATACACTTTACAAAAATGATGTCAAGAATAAAGTGCATCGATAAAACGCAATATTTTCAATGGATCTGAGGGATACTTAAGGAAACAGATTAAAGATGAAAAAAGGAAGAGATGATTAAGGATGTTCTTTAAGTTTTGGGTGAAAAACCGGAATCCTGTCTGACAGAAGCGCCCGATACGGACGGTTTATTCCCCTTCGGGCACATGGGAGCGATAGGTAAAATAAAGAGCCAGGGCCACAAATAATATGCCGCCCCCCAGATAGAGAATCGAAAGAGGCTGATCGAAGGTCGAATGGACCACATTTTTAAAAAAGGTAACGATCAGGATCATCAGGACCACCTTGGCCAGCCGGTCCTTTAAATCATCCAGGTTTTTAATCAGAAGGATCCTTGAGCTGTGCTGTGCGTCTTTTTCAGCATGGTCGATCTTGCTGATAAAGAGTTCATACAATCCGAGGGAAAAGATCAGGAGGACCGTTGCCAGAAGGTAATCGTCAACCGCCCCGATCACCGTACTGACCACTTCATTATGAAACCCTTCATGGCCATGGACCCCCTGGGCAGATGCCCCATGGGAGAAATAGCTTGCGGTGACCTTCCCCAGGAGATTAAAAACATCTCCCGTCGCCATAAAAAACAAAATGAAGGCCGAAATCAGGCTTGCAATAACAGCCGTGACCACAACATACCGGCTTTTCCAGAGAAGGTACTCAAATATCCATTCAACCCGGTTCATTATTTTCCTTTCATGAGGTCGCGAATCCAACGGAACCCACTTTAGGGGAAAAGATCAGGAATTTCAAGGGGAAACCCCCGCCTTTATTTTTAAAGGAATAAAGAGGAATTCAGGAACAGCGTGGCGCGGGCTCAGGAGGAAGGACTTAATGTATGACATCATAATAAACGTTTTAAGTTGACAAAATAACTGTCATAAAATAAAATAAAGATATTAACTGAAGGAGGGAGGCTATGCCTACAGCCGTCAAACAAAAACTTACCCGAGTAAAAAAATCCGACAATCCTCTTGTTGAAATCCGACGCCTGTTAAATCCTTCGGATGAGGAACTTTCTTTATTGTTGAATACTGGCGTCCGTACCATATACCGCTGGCTTGAAGATGGCCCTCCAGGTCAACATTACCCTCTAATTAAATTAGAAGAGCTGGTCGACCTTGCAAAGAAAATCTTGAAACCCGAAGCGATAGCGGAATGGTTTCATGAATCCAACCGGGCGCTGGGAGGATCAATTCCAATCCGGCTTATCCTGGATCCTCACGGTTTTGACCTCGTGCGTCAGGAACTGGGAAATGCCGCTTACGGAATGCCATTGTGATGGCTGAGCCGGACCAGCGGTTTCAATCTCAATTGAAAAATATTTCTCTTCGCTCTTTGAGCGGAGTTTATTTCCGCACTGTTCCCGAACAGGCAGCAGACTTCATCCTTGAGGATGGTCCCTCCTATCTATTCAAAAACCGTTACAATGTTTTTAATGAATTTGGCGCCCTTTATTTTGGCGACCGGGAAGAGGTATGCAGAGCGACCCTTGAAAAACGAGGTCTCCTTTCTACCCGCCGACTTTCCTATGTTTTGATCAGCTTTGATATAGAGATAGACTGGTTACTTGATCTAACAGATCCTGACAACCTAAAAGTTTTAAAACTTCAGCGGGAGGATTTGGTCCAAACTCGCGAAAAACCCACTGCCTACGATATCCCTCAGGGATTGGCAAAAGCGGCCTATCATAGTGGCCGGATTCTGGGTCTTCTCGTTCCGGACGCATCTGAAACAGGAAATACATTGGTTCTTTATCCAGGAAGAATTCTATCAAGGCGGATTGTCCAAATTCGTGAAAAAGTTCTCTTAAAACAATAGATATAGTTTTTTTGAGACCGAGAAACCTTCCTCCTAAGTCAATACTTGAAAGAAATTAACGAACGATATAGATTATAAACGGAAATTGTCTTTTTAGGTCCCCATACAGAATATATCAACAAAAGATTTGACCCCTTTTCTTGACCCCTTTTCGCATTTAAAAATCACAAAATTATAGGCATAAAATCATCCTACAGTAATATTATGTCATTAACTGAGACAGCCTACACTCTTCAAGGAATAAAAGGGGATCAATTTTATAAACAGGCGGTGTAGCCGCAGGTATTGCATTTTCCGCCGAGGCACCCTTCTGCGAAAATCAAAGTCCCTTTGCAATCGGCCGTCGGACAGGGAAGGTTCTTCTCCCCTTCTTTGCCTCCGATTAACCGGTAAATCTGGTCGATCCCGCGCCTCAGGGCCCCCAGTTCGGTTGAAACATGCCCGTGCCTGGCATTGGCGCGGTCAAACCATTTCATCAGGCGGTCAAAAGAGACCCCTTCTCTTAAACAAAGGGAGGTCAGCATAAAGCAGAGATCGAAAATTTCCCGGTGTTTGGTCTGGGGAGCCGGGAGGAAGAAGAGCTCTACCGGCTTTCCGGCCTTTAAATAAAGGTGGATATAGACCGTTCCCGACGGGGTTCTGACTTTGGCTTTGTATCCTTCGAGAATCGACGGAGAGGCGGAGCCGGTCAGAAGGGCCTCCAGTCCTTCGCGGTAAGCGGTCCAGAGGGGAGCCGGATGGGAGCATTGGGAGTTGGCCATTTCGAGGTCTTTCATGATTTCTTTCACCGAAAAGGCTTTTCGGAGCATGTGGGAGGTCAACCGGCTGGTGTAAACCAGAATCGCCTCCGTTGCCGGAGAACAGAAGACCTCTACCGGCTGACCGTTCAACAGAGAAACATGGACATAATAAGGGTCCTGGCCTTCGACCTCTACCCGGACTCTCTTCGAGGGGATGACATCGGGCAATTCTCCTTTTGCCCGACCGATATTCATCACCTGCTCTTCGCGGCTCCCGTCGCGATAAACCGTAATTCCCTTGCACTTTAAATCGTATGCCAATAAGAAAGCCTTTTGAACATCTCCGATTCCGGCCTGATGAGGAAGGTTGATCGTCTTGGATACCGCGCTGTCGGTATTTTCCTGAAATGCGGCCTCCATTCTGACATGCCATTCGGGAGCAATGTCATGGGCTGTCACAAAGACCTTTTGCCATTTTTCAGGAATTTCTCTGATTCCCTTTGCAGACCCATGATTGGCCATGATTTTTTCGAGCAGGACTTCTGTCCAGAACCCTTCTTTTTTCGCCACCTCGATAAAATATTCCTGTACATAGGGGAGATGCTCCCCGTCCATGACATTTTTATACCAGATCAGGCTGAACTCAGGCTCGCACCCCCCCGAAGTATTGGCAATCATGCTGATCGTCCCGGTAGGCGCCACCGTGGTGACATAGGCGTTTCTTACTTTTTGCCCTTTTTGTTCATGGAGAGAGCCTTTCCAGTTGGGATAGACCCCTCTCTCTTCGGCCAGTTTTCTGGAGGCGTCCATTCCGATGGTCTGAATAAACTTCATCACCTCTCTGCCGGTTTCAACCCCTTTCGGGGTATCGTAACCGATCCCCAGTTTAAAGAGGATCCGGGCAAACCCCATCACCCCCACCCCGATTTTTCGGTTCGCCCGGGTTAAATCCTGGATGGCAGGGACCGGAAACCGGTTCATGTCGATGACGTTGTCCAGAAAATGAACCGCCAGCCGGACGGTCTGTTCAAGCTGTTCCCAATCGATTTCATAAGCTCCGTTGGAACTTTTTAAATGGCGTTCAAGATTAATGCTTCCGAGATTGCACGATTCATTGGGGAGGAGCGGCTGTTCGCCGCAGGGGTTTGTCGCTTCAATCGGCCCGATGTGGGGGGTGGGATTGGTTTTGTTCGCCAGATCAATGAAAAAAAGGCCCGGTTCTCCCGTCCGGTGGGCATGGCGGGCGATTTCTTCCATCACTTTCGGAGCGGAAAGTTTCCCGGCGACTTTGCCGGAACGGGGGTTGATTAAATCATAAGATCGTTTGTTCCGCGCCGCCTCGATAAACCGGTCGGTAATCGCCACGCTGATATTAAAATTCGTAATTTCTCCCGGCTCATCCTTGCAACGGATAAAATCGAGAATATCAGGATGATCGACCCGGAGGATCCCCATGTTGGCCCCCCGGCGGGTCCCTCCCTGTTTGATCTCTTCGGTCGCCCCGTTAAACACCTTCATGAAAGAGACGGGGCCGGAGGCAACCCCTCCCGTCGATTTGACAAAATCATTTTTAGGGCGAAGCTTGGAAAAAGAAAAGCCGGTCCCTCCCCCGCTTTTGTGGATAAGCGCGGCCTGTTTGAGGGTTTCAAAAATTCCATCGAGAGAATCTTCGACAGGAAGGACAAAACAGGCAGAAAGCTGCTGGATCTCACGCCCTGCATTCATTAAGGTGGGAGAATTCGGAAGAAACTCCAGATTCGCCATGACCCTGTAAAAGGACTCTTCGGCTTTTTCAACATTCCCGGAAGAGTAATTTAACTCGGCCTGGGCAATATTTTTGGCGACACGCCGAAAAAGCTGATCGGGTGTTTCAATCACCTTTCCCGATTCATCATGCGCGAGGTACCGTTTTTCCAAAACCCTCAGGGCATTGGGTGAGATCGGCTGAGTTTCATCGGTAGACATTTTATATCTCCTCTTGTTAATTATAACCTTTTGCCTTGCCTCTTGCAATTTTCCTCAATTTACCCAAGAGATAGAAATCTACGAGATTCTACAACTCCCCTTCCCTTGAGAAAACCTGATCTAACTGGAGGAAGGGGGTACTTAAATCGAGTATTGAGTCACAATTTAATTCATCCCACCTTCAAACGGGATTCCACAATATCTTCCGGCCTTTTCCTTTGTTAAAAGACGGGAATAGTTTATGCTTGACGTTTAACGTACAACGTTATAAACTTTCGACGTGATTAAATCATTCCGATCTAAGGAGACAGCCGCTTTATTTAAAGGAGAAACCTGCCCTAGATTTCGAAATATTGAACGAGTAGCCCAGCGGAAGTTAAAGCAACTTGATGCTGCGGTCAGCCTGGATGATTTTAAAATATTTCCAGGCAATAGATTAGAGCCCTTGAAAGGAAATCGGAAAGGGCAATGGAGTATTCGTATTAATGATCAGTGGCGCATCTGCTTTGTTTGGCAAGATGAGAACGCCTATGATGTAGAAATTGTTGATTACCATTAAGGAGATTAAAATGAAAACAAAACCTTTGCCCCCTGTTCATCCTGGTGAGATTCTTTTAGAAGACTTGATGAAACCCCTTGGAATTACGGCCAATGGATTGTCTCGAGAGTTACGGGTTCCTGTCACAAGAATATCGGAAATTGTTAAGGGGAAAAGAGCTATTACTGCAGATACCGCGTTACGATTGGGAAGATATTTTGGGAATACACCTCAATTTTGGATGAACCTCCAAACCAGTTTCGAGCTAGAAATGACCGAGCGTCAATCTAAGACCGAAATTGAAAGATCTATTCATCCCCGAAAGGCCGCTTAGAACTCTTCCTGAAATCAACAGGTTTACCGCCTTCCAATTCGTACTACCTTACAATCAGAAATAATTAACCTCTATCTAAATAATTCTCGACTTTCAGATGGATTCCCGCTTTCGCGGGAATGACGATTTATAGGGGACTTTGACGTTACCCTGTCTCAGGGGGCAAGGATTGAATTAAAAGGGCTTCCATGCTAGGATAACTCAAATATGAATCAGCCAACCTTATTTACCGCTCCGCCGCTTCAATCTCTCCATCATCAGGCCCTTTCGATTATCCCCCTTGGCGGACTGGGGGAAGTCGGCATGAACATGATGGTCTACGAATATGAAAACGACCTTATCCTCGTTGACGCCGGGTTAATGTTTCCCGATCAGGAGATGCTCGGGATCGATATTGTCATCCCCGACTTCTCTTATTTAAAGGAAAATGCTTCAAAAATCAAGGGGATCGTCATCACGCATGGCCACGAAGACCATATCGGGGCCCTCCCTTTTTTACTGTCCGAAATTAATCCCCCGATCTATGCAACCCCTTTAACCATCGGTCTGATTTCGGCAAAACTCAAAGAAAAAAACTTAAACAACATCTTATTAAACCCGGTCAAACCCCGTGAGACCATCACCCTCGGCGTCTTTAAAATCGAATTTATCCGGGTGACCCACAGCATCGTTGACGGCGTCGCCCTCGGCATTACCACGCCGGTCGGACGGATTATCCATACCGGCGATTTTAAAATCGATCAAACCCCGGTTGACGGCGAAAGGACGGATATTCAGAAGCTCGGCGAATATGGAGACCTCGGCACCCTCGCCCTCTTATCGGACAGCACCAATGCCGAACGTCCGGGATATACCCTGTCGGAAAAGGTCGTCGGCAGGGCCTTTGATGAAATCTTCTGCCAGAGCAAGGGGAGAATCATCGTCGCCACGTTTTCTTCCAATATCCACCGGGTCCAGCAGGCGGTCGATTCAGCCGTGCTATCGAACCGGAAGATTTTTTTGTCCGGAAAGAGCATGATCAGAAATATTCAGATTGCGGCAGAGCTCGGTTATCTTAAAATACCCACTGATATTCTGGTGAAACTGGAGACGATCAACGATTACCCTGACGATCAAATTATCCTGTTAACGACAGGAAGCCAGGGAGAGCCTCTCTCCTCTCTTTTCCGGATGGCCATTGATACGCATAAACAGATCAAAATTAAAGAGGGGGATACGGTCCTCCTCTCCTCGCGGGCGATCCCGGGAAACGAACGGGCGATCGGGCGGATCATCAACCATCTCTTTCGGCGGGGAGCGGAGGTGGTTTACGAACGGATTTCCGAAATTCATGTCTCAGGCCATGCAAGCCAGGAAGAGTTGAAGGTGATGATCAACCTGGTCCGCCCAAGGTTTTTTATACCGATTCATGGCGAGTACCGCCAGCTGATCCATCATGCCAAAATCGCCGAAAGCCTTGAAATTAAAAAAGAGCATATTATCCTGATGGAAGACGGCGATGTCGTCGAGTTAGCGGCCAATCGATGGGTCAAAGAAAAAAAGGTTCCTTCCGGCAGAATCTTTGTCGATGGCAAAGGGGTCGGCAATGTGGCGGACTTTGTTCTCCGGGACAGAAAACATATCGGCCAGGACGGGATTATTGTTTTAATCATCGGCATTGATAAATCAACCGGAGAAATCGCTTCGGAACCTGAAATCATTTCTAAAGGGTTTGTGTCGGAAGAGGAGGCCTACGGCCTTTTTTCTGAATTAAACGTTCTGGTTTTAAAATTATTGTCGGAGCTTAACCCCGAAGTGAAATCAGAATGGATTGTCATCGAAGGAATGGTCAAAAAAACATTGGGGAAATATATCTATAAACAGATGGAACGCCGCCCCATGATTATTCCTATTATTCTGGAAATGTAAGGGTCGGACTTTTTTTGATGAAGAAGAAAAGAAAAAATGAAATCAAGGGGGTCATCTATCTTATCCTCTCTCTGGTAACCCTGATCAGTCTCCTTTCTTATGATCCGCAGGATCCCGCTTTTACAACGTCCGGAACCCCGCCGGCCGCCAATCTCATGGGGATAGCGGGGGCTTATCTTTCCGACGGATTCTTGACCCTCTTCGGCGTCTCTTCTTACCTCCTTCCGCTCTACCTCCTTTTGATCGGATGGAGGAAACTTAAAGACGACTCCGAAGAAGGGGAGCCTTTTTTTAACCGATGGAATTCCATCGGGACCGTCAGCCTGGTTTTTTCATTCCCCGCGTCGCTGAACCTTCTGATTCCCAGGTGGCCTTCAATTTCCGGAGAGTGGATTTTGCCCCATGAAACCGGAGGGCTTTTGGGGAAAATGGAAACAACCCTTTTTATCCGCTATTTTGGACCTTTCGGAAGTTACCTGGTTTCGTTTTCATTCCTTCTTTTATCGTTTATGTTTTTAACCCATTTTTCGCCATGGTCTTTTGGAATCAGTTTTTATCAAAAATGTTCCGCCTTTTTCGGATTTTTAAGAAAAGGGTTTTCCCTCTCCTTTAAAACGACAAGAAAAGTCAAAGATAACGCCCGGAGGGTCGAAAAACTCCTCTTCCCCCGGCCTAAACCGAAAATCATCGACGCTTCTGTTCCGGCCCAGGTTAAAAAAGAGGAAAAACAGGAGACGCTCCCTTTTTTACCTTCGAAGGGGGATTATCAGCTCCCCCCGTTAACCCTTCTGGATGAACCGGTGCCGGCAACGGAAAAAATGTCCCAGGAAGAGCTTGTCTTAAACGCCCAGATCCTTGAAAAAAAGCTCCTTGACTTTGGGATCGAAGGGAAGGTTTCCGCGGTCCACCCGGGGCCTGTGATCACCCTGTATGAGTTCGAACCGGCGGCGGGGATCAAGGTCAACAGGATTACCAATTTATCGGATGATCTTTCGCTCGCCATGAAAGCCATGAGCGTGAGAATTGTCGCGCCGATTCCGGGAAAATCAGCCGTAGGGATTGAAATCCCGAACCGTTTCCGGGAAACCGTCTCGCTGAAACATCTGATTTCCCCCAATGCCCCTGTATCGGTGAAACTCCCCCTCTACCTGGGAAAAGATATCTCCGGCCAGCCGATTACCGCTGATTTCACCGAAATGCCGCATCTTCTGGTGGCGGGAGCGACAGGTTCCGGAAAAAGCGTCGCTCTGAATGCCATGGTCCTCAGTCTCTTGTTCTCTACCCGGCCGAGTGAATTAAAAATGCTGATGATCGACCCCAAGATGCTTGAGCTGACCACATATAATGATATTCCCCATTTAATCAAACCGGTCATTACCCAGCCCCGTGAAGCGGCCAAAGGGCTTCAGGAGGTGGTGATGGAGATGCAGAGAAGATACCGGACGCTCGCCGAGGCGGGCGTCCGCAATATCGAAGGGTATCATAAGCTTAAACCCCATCAAAAAGCGAAGGCGCCGAAGCCGGATGAACCGGGAGAGTCTCTCCCGAAAACAATGCCTTATCTGATCGTGATCATTGACGAGCTGGCCGATCTGATGATGACTTCGCAGAAGGAGGTCGAAGACTCCATCGGGAGGCTCGCTCAAATGGGAAGGGCCGCCGGCATTCATCTCCTCCTGGCCACCCAGAGGCCCTCGGTGGATGTCCTGACCGGCGTTATTAAAGCCAACTTCCCCGCCCGGATCTCTTTTCAGGTCTCGTCTAAAACCGACTCCCGGACGATCCTCGACGCCAACGGAGCCGAACAACTCCTCGGCAAGGGGGACATGCTCTATCTCATGGGAGGAACGGGAAGGATTATCAGGATCCATGGCCCCTATGTGAGCGAAGACGAAATTAGAAAAGTGGTCTCGTTTATCAAGGGGCAGGAAAAGCCGGATTATGAAGCCTTTAAACTCCCCGAAATCCCCGACCAAAATCAACCGGGCGGAGGGGATGAGCGGGACGATTTATACGAACAGGCAAGAGAACTGGTCATTTCAACCGGGCAGGCCTCGGCCTCTTTTCTTCAAAGGCGGTTCAAGGTCGGCTATCCCAGAGCGGCCCGAATGATTGAAATGATGGAAGAAGACGGCGTGGTCGGGCCGGCCTCCGGCGGAAAACAGCGGGAAGTGTTAATCAGAAGAAATCCGGACGAATAAATGCGCAAACGCTTCATGTTCCTCTTTTTGAGCCTGGCACTCTTCGCCCCTTCTCTTTTGTCCGCGTCGGAGATCCTTCCCGGCGACCTCATTCCTAAAGTTCAGGCTTCCTATCAAGGGCTGAAAGACCTCAAGGCTTCTTTTGAACAGGAAACCACCATTCAGGACTTTAAAACCACCGTGAAGTACACCGGGGAGCTCTTTTTAAAAAAGAAAGACAAGATGAAACTTGTCTATCTTCAGCCCAAAAAAGAGGATCTTTATATCGTCGGGAACCAGATCATCACGTATCTCCCCGACCAGCATCAGGCGGTCTCGGGAATTTTTTCAAAGGAGCAGGAATCACAGCTCCCCCTCCGCCTCCTGTCGGGAGAGTCGATTCTGAACAGAGAGTTTATCATTAAACCGGCTTCCGGAAAAAACGCCTCTCCCTATCGACTTCTCCTGATCCCCCGGCAAAAGGATGAAGACCTCGAAAAAGTGGAGATTGAGATCGACCCCTCGACCTACCTGATCAGAGAGCTCAGGCTTTATCAGCGGAATCAGAACGCTTCTTCTTTTAAGTTTTCGAATATTCTCATCAATTCCGGACTGACAGATCAAAGTTTTAGTTTTATCGCACCCGAAGGGACCGATATCATCCGCCCTTTTCTCCCCGTTAAATAAAAAAAGAGTTCTGCTTATGGACATGATTACCGTCGAACATCTTAAAAAAGAGTACCAGCATCAAAAGAGGGTCATTACGGCGGTAAAAGACCTTTCGTTTACGGTTAAAGCCGGCGAGGTGTTCGGATTTCTCGGGCCAAACGGCGCGGGGAAAACCTCGACGATTAATATGCTCTGCACCTTATTAAAACCGACCTCCGGGAAGATGACGTTAAACCGGTTTAACGTGGCCGACTCCCCGCACGAAGTCCGGAGATCGATCGGGGTTGTTTTTCAGGACCCGAGCCTCGATGAAAAACTGACCGCATGGGAAAACCTTGATTTTCACGCGCGGCTCTACAATGTTCCGAAGAAATTGAAACTGGAGCGGATGAAGATGCTTCTGGAACTGACGGGCCTCGAAGAGCGAAAAAACGATCTGGACGATCGGAAGCAGCCGGTATTCTATGCTCTACAGTATAAATATATTGGCACTCTTTGGAATATTTATGTTAATATTCGCCATAAGAGGTTTTGCTAAAACAGAGTAGAATAGGATTGTTTTAACTTTAAACATCTTTTTGGAGATCGCCATGGCAGACCAGAATTCTTTTGACATCGTATCCAAAGTAGATCTTCAGGAATTAAAAAATGCTGTTGATCAGGCGACAAAAGAGATTCATCAACGGTTTGATTTTAAAGGGAGCATCAGCAATATTGCCTTCGAAAAAGAAGAGATTGTTTTAACCTCCGATGACGCCTACAGATTGAAAAGCGTCACCGATATCCTTGAGTCCAAACTGGTCAAACGGAATATTTCCCTGAAAGCCATGGATTATGGAAAAGTCGAAGAGGCTCTGGGCAATACCGTCCGGCAAAAGGTAAAAATTCAGCAGGGAATCCCCTCCGATGCCGCAAAAGAAATCGTCAAGGAAATCAAAAACGCTAAACTTAAAGTCCAGGCCCAGATTCAGGGAGATCAGGTCCGGGTAAGCGGAAAAAACAGAGATGACTTACAGGCCGTCATCGCAACGTTAAAGAAAAAAGATTTCGGAGTTGATCTGGAGTTTGCCAACTACCGGTAACGCCTCCTATTTTTAACCCGTTTCTCTAAAAGAAAGGTTTTAAGATGTCACGGCAAGTGCTCATTATTGAAGACGACCCGATGGTCTCGGATGTCGTCATTACCATCCTTGTGAAAGAAGGATTTATGCCCAATCTCGCAAAAAACGGAAAGGAAGCCTTAAAAAAACTGGCGCAGTCCCCTCCCGATTTAATTCTTCTCGACCTCGGTCTTCCCGATATCGGAGGAATGGATCTGGCAAGGCAGATTAGAAGTTCAAAAAACAGCGCGGATATTCCGATCATTATTCTCACAGGCCAAAATACCCTTTCCGACAGGTTGAGCGGTTTTGAGCATGGAGCGGATGATTACCTCGCCAAACCTTTTGATCCGAAGGAGTTGATTGCCAGAATCCAGGCTGTTTTCAGAAGGGTCCCTCCCAGGAACAAACAACTCCGCGCACGGACAACCTATGGCGAGAAATTGTTCCTCGACTCCGAAAAACATGAGGTCTGGAATGAAGGGAAAGAGGTCTGGCTGACCCCCAAGGAGTTTTCTCTCCTTGAATTTCTCATTAATAATCAGGGAAAAGTCCAGTCGCGCCAAACGCTCTTAAAGGAGATCTGGGGGCAGGTTTCAAAAGATCCTACCCGCACGGTCGATGTTCATGTCAGAAGGCTCCGGTCAAAAATCCCTTCTTTAGAAACGGATTTAATTACAATTAAACCGATGGGATATAAATTAAAGGAGGCCGTCGGCTCCTGAGGCGCAATCTCCGGAGCGGCGGGTCTTTTGTCCGTCTATGATTGAAAATCGTTTTGCAAAAAAAGCCTGGGAATATGCCCGAAGCCTTTTGATTGCGTTTATCCTTTCCATCGCGATTAAGGTCACCGTGGTCGAAGCGTTTGTTGTCCCCACCGGTTCAATGGAGCCGACCATCGCTATCGGAGACCGGTTTTTCAGCAATAAGTTTATCTATCGTTTCCGCCCTCCCAAAGAGGGGGAGATCGTCATCTTTACCCCTCCGGCACAGGCGGCGGCCAGCGGCGGAATCCCCTTTGTAAAAAGAGTGATCGGCATTGAAGGGGATTGGATAGAAATTAAAGAGGGAACGGTTTATGTCAACAGCAAACCGGCCGAAGAAAAATATATTAAAGAATCTCCTCATTACCGCCTGGAACCGTTTCGAGTCCCCCATAACACCCTTTTCGTCCTCGGAGACAACCGGAATAACAGTTATGACAGCCATATCTGGGGATTCGTTCCGGTCCAGAATGTCAAAGCAAAAGCCATGCTCCGGTTCTGG
>JACQBY010000098.1 GCA_016201875.1 Nitrospirota bacterium | reverse complement strand
GAGCCTCTGGCCCGGATCGGAGGGATGACTTATCTCATGGACGCCGCCCGGGTGATGACCCTGGGAGCGGTCGATTCAGGCCAAAAACCTTCGGTGATTTCAGCGCTGATTAAATACCATCTGACCGAATGGATGCGGCGGGTCATCAATGATGCCATGGATATTCAGGGAGGGAGCGGCATTTGCCTCGGACCGAGAAACTTTTTGGGAAGGGCTTATGAAGCCATCCCGATCAGCATTACCGTAGAAGGGGCCAATATTCTCACCCGGAGCCTCATTATCTTCGGACAGGGATCGATCCGGTGCCACCCCTGTATCCTGAAAGAACTCGAAGCCATCGCGGATCCCGACCGGCAAAGGGGCTTAAACAAATTCGATGACGCCCTCTTTTCCCATATCCAATTCATGCTTGGCAATGCCGCCCGGTCTTTATTCCTCGGATTAACGGGTGCGCGGTTTGTTTCCTCTCCCGTTTCGGGGCCGACCGCTCCCTATTACAGGAAACTGACCCGGTCCGCCGCCTCTTTTTCCCTGATTTGCGATGCCTTGATGCTGACTTTGGGGGGCGCTTTAAAACACAAAGAAAAACTCTCCGCCCGCCTCGGAGATATTCTGAGCTATCTCTATATTGCTTCTGCCGTCTTAAAGAGGTTTGAAGATGACGGGCGTCCGGAAGAAGACCTCCCCTTTGTCCAGTGGAGCTCTGAATACCTCCTCCACCAGATCCAGCAGCGCTTTCTGGAGTTAATCAAAAATTTCCCGCTCCGTGCCGGAGCCAGTCTGCTGAAAATTCTGATTTTTCCCGACGGACGGCCGTTTAAAATGTTTACCGATGCCCTCGGCCATAAAGTCGCAAGGCTTTTGTTGAAGCCGGGACCTTCAAGGGACCGGTTAACAAAAGGGATTTTCATCCCGAAGTCTTCCGGGGATTCCATCGGCCGGCTTGAAGATGCCCTGGTGAAAACCCAGGCGGCGCAGGGGGCCGAGAAGAAAATGCAAAAATCGGTTCCCGGATTCACCTCCCATGGAAGCAAAAACGAAGAAGCGCTGATCCAGGAAGGGCTGAAGCGGAATATCATCACCCCGGCAGAAGCCGGGTTGCTGAAAGAAGCCGGCCTGGCGCGAAGAGAAGCGATTCAGGTCGACGACTTCCCCCCCGCCTTCTTTAAAAAAACCTGAAATCGCCGTGATCATTGACCCCCTTCTCTCTATCGCCGTAAAAAACCTGCGGGAGTGCGTCACCCTGGCCGTCGGGGTTCCCCCCGGCCAATCGACCCTCCTGATTTATGACGAACAGTCCCCTCTGTCCATGCTGATTACAGCGGCTTACCGCCATATTCTGCCGGAGGCGGCAGAGTTGAATTTTGACAGAACCCCCGCGGAAGAGATTTTAAAAGCCATCTCGCTCCTTGCCCCGAACGACCTGGTTATTCTGGTCCAATCCACCAGTTTCCGCCTCAATAAATTCCGGATCCGGATCGACCTTTTTAACCGGAGTTTGAAAGTGATCGAACACCCTCATCTCGCCCGGATGCGCGAAGAGGAGTTTAAGACCTATCTGGCCGCCCTGGCCTACGATCCCGGTTATTACCGGTCTGTCGGCCCGGCGCTTAAAGCCCGGATCGACCGGGCCAGGCAGATTAAACTCTTCTCCGGGGGGGATCTCCTCTCCTATGATTCTGAATTTGAAACGGCAAAATTAAATATCGGCGATTACAGGGGGATGAAAAATACCGGAGGACAATTTCCGATCGGCGAAGTCTTTTCGGAGCCGAAAGAGATCACGCAGGTCAATGGGAGGGTCAGACTTTTTGCCTTTGGAAACAAGGATTTTTCTGTCTGTTTCGAAGAAAAACCTTTTTTGGCGATTATTGAAAACGGGATTCTGGCCGATGCCCCGGACGCCCCTGAAGCATTTCACCGGATTCTTGACGATATCCGGGCGGAAGAAAAAAAAGTCTGGCTCCGGGAGCTTGGCTTTGGATTAAACCGCGCCTTGACCTTAAATGATAGAGTCACCGATATCGGCGCCTATGAGCGGATGTGCGGAATCCATCTATCGCTTGGCGCCAAGCATGCCCTTTACCCCAAACCGGGATTCATCCCCAAAAAAACGAAATTCCACGTCGACGTCTTTGTCGTCACGGATCAGGTGGAAATCGACGGGGAGACCGTATTTAAACAAGACCGTTATTTAATCTGACAGGGTGTAGGGCTTTACGACCACCCCTTTGAAACCATATTTGATGTCTAATAAACCCAGTCGGAAGCTTTTTGTTGTCTAATCCTCTGGATAAATCATAACCCTCTGAAATCATAAATTTTTTAATGAATATTTCAGAAATCATGTCTATTTATTTAGACAGTCAAATGCTTTTCCCCTCTTTTTCTTGCTTTCATTCAAATGGATCATTCAAAATGAATATTGAATAACCTCCTGTTATATCAAAAGTTTTTAGCCAAAATCCAGGAATGGACAGGATTTAATTCAATCTGGTATGGCAGTTGCATCTTTAAATAGCTTATCAATAATATGTTTACCTTGGTTTTCTGGAAGGTAAACCCTGCTCTTGGGTTCAACTCATTATAAAGGGGAGTGCTTATGCGAAAAATCGGATTAGCTGGAATGTCGTTTTTGTTTATTATTATGATGTTAACCGCCGCCGGATTGGTTTCGGGACAATCTCTTAAGGAACCTGCGTTAAGCAAACTTCCACCGGAATATCAGAGCAAGCATATGCCTGCAGGCGGGTGGTCTGATCCTAAAATGATTAAAGAGGGAAAAGAGATTTTTGAAGGGATGGTCAACGCCATGGTGAACTGTTCTGTCTGCCACGGCATGGATGGCAAACCGATGCTTCCTGAATCCCGGGATTTCCGGGACGCTGGTTATATGGGAAAAATGACCGATAGCTACTGGTTCTGGCGAATTGCCGAGGGGGTACCTGACACCCAGATGATGGGTTTTAAGAAAATGCTGAAAGAGGAGCAAATCTGGAAGGTCATTTCGTACGAGAATACCTTTGCCAAAACACACCAATAAGGACTCTTAGAAAAAGGGGGATGGGAGATGGAAGAGGAAAAAAAAGGAGCGGAAAGAATTCCGGGGTGGCAGATCTTTTACGATGACCTCATGCTGATCTTCGTCATTGCGGTAGCGATTCCCTTTCTAACTTACATCGTATGGGGATTAATGGACATCGCCAATGTTCCGGTGGCTAAACCGTAAAGAAATTATTTAAAAAGGAGGCAAGTATGGCTTTTAATCTCCCAGAGAGAGTCTGGTGGAAACCGATGCATACGGAGGAAAAGGTCTGGATCGTATTATGCGTGATCTTTGGCCTGACCACCTTCTTCTTTATGCCGGTCTGGCATATGATCGGGCATCAGAATCCACCCTCTGAAACCTATAAATTGTTGCCGTCTCAATTCGCGGACAAGGTCAATACCTTTGTCGATCAATATGCCGTAAAAGAAGCCTCAGGAGAAGTAAAGACCGATAAAGGGACTCCCATCGTGCATCCGCCGGGAGGAAGTGATATATACCTTATGGGGAAACAGTGGATCTGGTATCCCATCCTGGAACTGGAAAAGGGAAAGACCTACCGGCTTCACCTTTCGACAATTGATGTAGAACATGGATTGTCGATTTACCCGTTGAATATGAACTTCATGGCCCTTCCGGACTATGATTATGTGCTGACCATTACCCCCGGCGAAGCGGGTGAATTTCCGATCCTTTGTAACGAGTTCTGCGGAATCGGCCACCATAAAATGGTCGGAAAAATCATTGTGAAGGAGTAGTCCTATGGCAAATCAAACTTCTGATTTTCGAACCTGCCCGACGACAGGGCTGAAAGTCCATCTTCCCGCCCAGACTTTAATCAGGATCAATGCGGTAACGGCAGTGGTCTACATCCTGATCGGCGGCATTCTCGCCCTCCTTGTGGCTTTAACGCGCTGGCCGGCGGTTCATCTGTTGCCGGCGGATCTCTTCTACCGTGCGCTCACCGCGCATGGCGTAACAATGTTGATCTTCTGGGTCATCTTCTTTGAAATCGCGGGACTTTACTTTGGTTCCGCGGTCCTGTTAAGCACCCGCCTCGTGGGAATCGTCTTTGGATGGGTGGCCTACCTCATGATGCTGGCCGGGTCCCTCATGACAGAGTACACGATTCTGATTGGCCAGGCCGATGTGATGTTTTCCGCTTATCCCCCCCTGAAAGCCCATCCGCTATTCTACCTGGGGCTCATTCTCTTTGCCGTAGGAGCGCTCATCGGCTGTATTCTTTTCTTCGCGACGGTCATCATGGCCAAAGCGGAAGGGAAATATTCGGGAAGCCTTTCACTCGTCAGTTTCGGACTCGCGATCGCCGCCATCATCGCCGTGGTCACCATTGCGGGAGGAGCCGCGATTCTGATTCCCACTTTTCTCTGGTCGGTGGGGCTTTTGAGCCACATTGACGCACCCACCTACCGGTTGGTTTTCTGGCTCTTTGGCCACTCGTCTCAGCAGATCAATGTCTCGGCGATGGTCAGCATCTGGTATCTCCTTGCCGCGTTAACCGTCGGAGCCAAACCGGTCAGCGAGGTCTTTTCGCGCACGGCGTTCCTTTTTTATGCTTTTTTTATCAACGTGGCATCCGCCCATCATCTTATGGTCGATCCCGCGCTGACGACCCCCTGGAAGATCTGGAATACCGGATATGTCTTCCATCTGGCGGTGGTGGCGAGCATGATGCATGCGCTGGCAATACCCGCTTCCATCGAGGTGGCTCAGCGTAAAAAGGGATATGTTCATGGCCTCTTTGAATGGCTTAAAAAGTGCCCCTGGGAAAATCCAGGTTTTTCAGCGATGGTGTTATCCTTCTGCGGTTTCGGCCTTCTGGGCGGGATCACAGGGGTGGTGTTTGGCACTGAACAGATCGCTATCGTCACCCACAACACCTGGAGGATTACAGGCCATTTCCATACCACCGTCGTCCTGGGGACCACCACCGCGTTCATGGGGCTGACCTATTATGTGATTCCGCTGATTTTCCAGAGAGAGGTCATGATGCCCAAACTGGCGATGATACAACCCTGGATGTTTGCGATCGGGGTTGCCATCTTCTCCATCGCCATGATAGCGGCGGGGGGGTATGGCGTTCCCAGAAGGCACTGGGATATTACCTTTGCCGGTGCGCCGTACGGCTTCGAATTCAGCCCAACCGTCTTTCTCCTGATGAGTGTCATGGGACTGGGGGCGATCATGGCCGTTCTTGGCGGCGCCATTTATTGTCTGGTCACGGTGGGTTCTGTCTTTTTTGGAAAGAAGATCTCATAGGAAAAAAGGGAGGTTAAGATGGCCGAAAAGAAACCGTATGACGATCATGTTCCGTTTCCAGCGCCGGGGACCCTGGTATTGGCCCTGATGTTCCTGGCGGTGTTTATTATTTTCTATATCCTGAACTGGAAATGGCTTTCGATGGTTTGGGAAGTCAAATAGGAAGAGAGGATCTGGCTCTGCCAGGCCGAGCGAGGGGTTCGGGGGCATCTGAGGATTTCATGTAATGAAACCGGAAGGGCCCCTGAATAAAATAGGAATGAGGTCTTGAATCCGTGATTCCGGAAAAGGTTTCGGCTGAGGGACAAAAACAGTTATACGCCTGGCTCTCCCTGGCGGTCGTCTCGCTGGTGGGCGCAGGCCTATTTGCCATCCTGGTCGCCCTGGGAAGGACTCCGGGATTTCAGGATCTCCTTCCCGGCGGAGATTATTTCCGCCGGGCATTGGTGGGACATGTCAACCTGGCCGTAGTGATCTGGTTTCTCACTTTTCAGGGGGTCCTCTGGAGCCTCGCCTCGGCGGGGCCCTTTTCTCCCATTGACAAGACCGGGTTCTGGGTAACCGCCCTGGGGGCCGCGACCCTTGCCGTTCCCGCTTTTCTGGGATGGGGCATGCCGGTTCTTTCCAACTATATCCCCGTTTTAGACCATCCTTTATTTATCGGCGGCCAATGGCTACTGGCGGCCGGTATGGGATTGACCGCGGCCCGTACGCTGATCAAAGTATTGAACCTTCCCCGTCCGTTGCCTCTCATCGCCTACGGGAGCGGGATAACCGCCTCGCTTGTTTTGATCAGCCTGATCTGTTTTGGCCTCTCGGCGGCCCGGCTTTCCGGCGACCTTGCGCCGGCAATCTATTATGAAAAGCTGGCATGGGGAGGGGGGCATATCCTGCAATTTTCAAATACCACGGCCATGGTCGTGGTCTGGGTCCTCCTTTTCAGCCAGATCAGGGAAAAAAAGGATATTCCCGGGCTTCTTCAAGGAGAACGGCTCAAACGATTGTTAAACGTTTTTCTGATTCTTGCCCTTCCAGCCCCCTTATTTTACTTCAGCGAAGACCCCCGGACCCTCTTTACTCTCCTGATGGCTACGGGCCTCGGACCGGTCAGCGGCATTGCGGGGCTCTTGATCCTCTGGGCCCTCTTTTTTAAAAAGCCTGCGGGATCTTCGCTCTCTTTTGGCGATCCGGGTTTTTCCGGACTGGTTTTATCGATCCTTCTTTTCGGGCTGGGAGGAGCCGTTGCGGGGCTCATTAATGGAAGCAATGTCATCATTCCCGCCCACTATCACGCGGTCATCGGAGGGGTCACCGTGGCGTTTATGGGGTTTGCCTATCGCCTTCTTCCTCTCATCGGCCGAAGGGTCTGGAGTCCGCGCCTTGCCCATATCCAGCCTTATCTTTATGCCGCCGGTCAGGCGCTCTTTGTCCTGGGGCTTTTCTGGGCCGGAAGCCATGGCGTTCCCCGTAAAACTTTCGGCGCCAGCCAATCGCTTCATTCTTTCAGCCAGGTAATGGGAATGGGCCTCATGGGCCTGGGAGGGGTGGT
Organism: Nitrospirota bacterium; assembly: GCA_016201875.1. Classification (GTDB taxonomy): domain Bacteria; phylum Nitrospirota; class Nitrospiria; order JACQBW01; family JACQBW01; genus JACQBY01. The sequence continues at coordinate 14,572 of JACQBY010000098.1, read as the reverse complement.
GGCCATTTTCGGAGGAATGGCGTTTATTGTCAATCTGGTCCCTTCGCTTTTCACGCCCACCAGGCCCGGCCCGGCAACAGCTATTACTCCCGCCCCTTTCGGGTGGCTTGCGAAAAACCTTCGCCCCGCAAGCGAAGAGAAGAGGATTGAGCCATGATCCCGTGGAAAGATTATCTCTCTCTTATGAAGCTTCGGATCGACCTTTTCATCACCTTGAGCGGGCTGGCGGCGGCCTTTGCGGCGTCCAAAGGGGTTCTTTCCCTTTCCCATACCGCCTGGTTGACCGCGGCCCTCATGCTCGCGTCGGCCAGCGCCGCGCTCTTTAATCAATATGCCGACCGGGACATCGACGGGTTAATGGCACGCACGCGGAGCCGCGCTCTCCCTTCCGGGCGGGTCAGTCCGGGAGAGGTCCTTGCCCTCGGGTTTACCCTCGGTTTTGCCGGACTCGGAGTAGCTCTCTGGAAATTTAATCCGATCGTCGCGATTCATCTCTTTCTCGGCGGGTTTGTCTATGCCGTGGTTTATACGGTCTGGTTGAAGCGCCGAAGCTGGACGAATATTATTATCGGCGGGCTTGCCGGAAGTTTTGCCATGCTGGCCGGGGGGGCTTCCGTACGCCCCGATTTCTGTTTGACCCCCATTCTTCTTTCCCTGACGATGTTTTTCTGGACCCCTTCCCATTTCTGGAGCCTGGCCATGGCCAAAGAATCCGACTACCACCGCGCAAACATTCCGATGTTGCCCGTAGTGGTGGGACCGGCCCGCACCGCAAGGGCGATCTTCATCAACACAGCCCTCCTGGTCGCGTCTTCCCTTCTTCCTTATACCCTGGGAACTCTGGGCCGGCTCTACCTGGCAGGGGCGGTCATGGCAGGCGCCTATTTCCTCGTTCAAAACATCCGGCTGATCAAAAACCCTTCGACGGCGCTGGCCTGGGCAAATTTCAAAGCCTCCATGTATTACCTGACGTTATTGCTTTGCGCCATCACGCTGGACGTCATATTCTCATGAATTTCGGCGCGATTCAGCGTCTCCGTTTTCTAATTGAAGACCGGACCGGAAGATTTTTTAAAAAGGGAGAAAACCCCTTCTATTTGCTCGGAGCGCTCTCTTTTTTTTTCTTCTGGATCCTCCTCGGAACCGGAATCTATCTCTTTTTCGTCTACCGGCTCAATATCGACGGGGCCTACGACTCCATCCAATACCTGACCGACCATCAGCCCTGGTGGGGAGGACTCATCAGAAGTCTCCACCGGTATGCGTCCGACGGCCTTGTTATTGCCATGATCCTTTTTGGCTCCGGCCGTCCGGCCTATTCCTTTTATCAAAAGGGGGATTCCCTCCTTGTGGTCAGTCTCAAGGTCACGGCGTCCCCTCTTCATTGCCGGGAGCTTTCTCAGGAGGAGCTTGAACGTCTTCCCGAACATATGAGGACGCCTCTGGAGTGCAGCCGGAAACGGTGGCCTGTCAATGTCCGGCTTGAACTGGACGGAGAAAACCGGCTGGAAAAAAAATATCCACCGGGAGGGTTATGGTCTGACGGACCGGCTTTTGTCTATGAAAAATTCAAAGTCAAACCGGGGATACATGAGATCCGGCTGGTCATGAAAGAATCTCCAACGGCTCCGGGCCTGGTTCGAATGGAACAGATCGACTTTCAACCCGGCCGGGCGGTTGTTTTAAATCTTCTCCCGGTACGGTAGTTTCTCATCAAGATGAAAAAGATTTTGTTCCTAAGGATGGCTCTGATATGAGATAATTTAAGAAAAACTAAACCATTTTAAAATGGCCCTGTAACTTCCATGAAAACCATTCACCGGCTCCTGAATAAATACAGCCTCCCCGGCCCCCGGTATACTTCTTATCCGGCCGCCCCCTATTTTTCAAAACGTTTCAATGAAAAAACCTGGCGAGAAGAACTGGAGACTAACCAGAATAAAGAAAGGGGTCTCTCCCTTTATCTTCATATCCCCTTTTGCGACACCCTCTGTTATTACTGCGGCTGTCATATGGTCGCCACCCGGAATTACGCCAGAGCAGAATCGTATCTTGACCTGCTGATCAAGGAAATCGACCTGATAGCGGCCTTCATTTCACCCGGAAGGGTTGTCCGGCAGATTCATTGGGGCGGAGGAACGCCGACCTATCTCAGGCCTGATGATATCCGCCGTCTCTCCAAACATATCACAGGACGTTTTGCAATCGCGGCCGGCGCTGAAATCGGCTGTGAAGTCGACCCGCGAGAGCTGACAGAGGATCATATCGCCGCTCTGAAAGAAGGGGGTTTTAACCGCCTCAGCCTGGGGGTTCAGGATCTGGATGACCAGGTGCAGAGAAGCGTTAACCGGGTTCAACCGGAAAGTCTCGTCCGGAAGGTTTACGGCTGGATGAGAAAAACCGGTTTCAACAGCATTAATTTCGACCTGATGGCGGGCCTCCCCCATCAAACAGTTGCCAGCTTTTCGACCACGCTCGATAAAATCATCGACATGTCGCCCGACCGGCTTGCAGTCTTTAATTATGCGCATTTGCCGGATCGGATCAAACATCAGAAACTGATCCAGACGGCCGATCTCCCCGATTTTTCCACCCGCATTGAATTGCAGATCCTGATCCATGAAAAACTTTCCGCCGCCGGATATGCCGATATCGGCCTCGACCATTTTGCAAGAACCGGGGACGAACTTTTTAAGGCCCGGCAAAATAAGACGCTCTGGAGAAACTTCCAGGGCTATACCACCCATAAGGAATGCGACATTTTCGCCTTTGGCGTTTCGGGGATCAGCCAGACCGAAGAGGTTTACGCCCAAAATCTCAAAACGCTCGATGCCTACGCCGAACGGATCGGCGAGGGAAAACTGGCCACCGAACGGGGCCTCCGCGCCACCCTCGACGACAAAATCCGCCGCGACGCGATCATGCAGATCATGTGCGGCCTGGAGCTGGACAAAAGCGATTTTTCAAAAAAATGGCAAATCGATTTCGATCATTATTTTTCCGATGCCCTGCAGGAATTAAAAAACCTTGAGGAAGACGGATTGGTAGAGGCCCCTCCGGAGAAGATCCGGGTCACGGCAACCGGGCATATCTTCCTCAGGAACATTGCGATGACGTTTGATTTTTATCTGAAACAGGCCGAAACAGAAAAACCTAAATTCTCAAAAACCGTATAAGGAATCTCCTGAACATGAAAGAAACCTATGAAATAATCAAATCTGACGAAGAATGGAAAAAATTCCTGACACCGGAGCCCTATCAGGTCCTGCGCAAGGAAGGGACAGAACCGCCGTTTAAAAACCCTTATTTCGATAATAAGGGCCGCGGGGTTTACGACTGCGCGGGATGCGGGCTTTCTCTCTTTTCTTCCGAGGCCAAATTTAACAGCCAGACCGGGTGGCCGAGCTTCTGGAAGCCGGTCGATGAATCGTCTGTCGGATCTAAAACCGACTGGAAAATCATCTACCCCCGGACCGAAGTCCATTGCAGGAGATGCGGCGGCCATCTCGGCCATCTGTTTAATGACGGACCGCAGCCGACAGGGTTGCGTTATTGCATCAACTCCGCGGCATTAAAATTTATTCCCGCCTGGAAACGCCCTGATCTTTCGCGCACCGGACCCCAAAGTCAGGCTGGGCAAGCGAGGGAATCACCGGATGGCGGTAAGTGGTCCGGGCAAAGGGGCTTGCGGATTCCGTCCAGGTCCCTCCCCTCAGGATTTTAAATTTTTTCCCGAACGATTCCCTTTTTAAGGCACTCCCCGGATAAGGCTCATACCAGGAGGAGGTCCATTCAATCACATTCCCCCCCATGTCATGGACCCCGTAAGGGGAAATGTCTCCCGGAAAAGCGCCGGGAGGAAGAATTTGATTGAGCCGCATTTCCAGGGTATTTGTCTTGTCCTTTGAAAAAAGATTCCCCCAGGGCCATCTCCTCCCGTCTGTTCCTCTGGCGGCTTTTTCCCATTCGGCTTCCGTCGGCAATCTTTTTCCTTTCCACCGGCAAAAGACCTCCGCGTCTATCGAAGAGACATCGCTGAGGGCATCGGCATCCTTAAACCTCTGGCCGGTGGGATCGTTCCAGGAATAGGGCTCCCGGTAACCGGTCTCCCGGACAAATCCCCGGTATTCGCCCACCGTTGCCTCAAAAAGATCGATGTAATAGTTTTTTAAGTAAACTGGATGCCGGGGGAGTTGATCGACGCCTACTTCGATTCCGACGATCCCATCTTCGTCGGAAGCCCCCATGATAAATGGTCCGGCGGAAATCAAAACCATTCCGGCCGGCGCTTCAGCCGGAGGACGAATTTCATAACATCCCCCAAGACAGAGCAGAAAAATGAAGTTGAAAAGTTGAAGGGTTGAAAAACAGACCCGATTCATTGAGCCCCCCGGACGCATCTGATTCCAATCGACCGGTGTCTTTTGTCCGGCTTAACCGCATAACTTCTGTGAGTGACCCGGTTAAAGGGATGGGCTGGAAGGCTCCAGGCCCCTCCCCGCACCACCTTGAACTGTTTTCCAAAAGCATCCCGTTTGAGAGAATTGCCGGGGTAAGGCTCATACCACGAAGAGGTCCATTCCGAAAGATTTCCACACATGTCCATGATGCCGTAGGGAGAAGCCCCGCCCGGAAGGCTTCCCACGGGGAGGGTCCATTGGAGGCGGCTGTCATCGGTATTGCACTTTTTAGGGTCAAAATGGTTCCCCCAGGGCCATTTTCTCCCATCGGTCCCCCGGGCGGCCTTTTCCCATTCTTCTTCTGTGGGAAGCCGTTTCCCTCGCCAGAGACAATACGACGAAGCATCGGAAAAATCGACATAACTGACCGGATAATTTTCCTGCCCCTCCGGCGCATGGCCATCTTTCCATTGGAAATAAGAAGGGAATCGGGGTTCCGACGGGACCCTGTGGCCTGCAGCTTTGACAAACATTTCGTACTGGCGGTTGGTCACCTCCAGACGGTCGATATAAAAATCAGGGAGATTAACCCGGTGCCTGGGAACCTCGTCCACCCCGACATCAATTCCGATCTTGCCGTCCTGTTCATCACTTCCCATGATAAACGGACCGGCCGGAATTTTAACCATTTCAGAGTCATCTTTTCCGGCATCGGCGGTCCGGGAACAGGCCGAAAAAGTGAGGGTCAGGAGCAAACCGGCGAGCACCCCTAAAAAAGTCGGCCTGAACAGCATGCGGGCAATCTAGTTCTGAAAGCTTTTGAGGACCAGGGTTTTCGTCCCCTGAGTCGTGATTTGGACGGACCCTGCAGGGGGAGTCAGTTCGGTTTCATGCCCGGTCTCCGGGTCCGACAGAATAAAACGGGCCTGTTCAGGTTTTTTTTCCGCGGGAATCTGCTTCCATTCCAGAACAACGGGTAACCCGGAAGGGGCGTTAATATGGAGGGTCCATTCCTGTGGCGGGTTGAGCGACCGGATATCCCACCAGAGTTTATGATTTGACTTCCCGTTCGATGATGGAATTTCAAGCCAGGCGTCAAAGGAACCATTGACCATTGCCTGGACATCAAGCGGATCCAGGCCATCTTTTCCTTTTTGCCATAAACCCAGGCGGAGTTCGGTTTCAACCGGAGCATGGCGAACCTCTGTTTTTAAGGTCAGCAACAGGGTCAGATCCTCTCCCCACGCAACAGCCGGAAAAAGAATTCCTGAAAATAACCAGATAAAAATCATTCGTTTCATGGACAGACTCCGGGCGTATTGAGATAAATCAAACTGTAATTCGTATCCGACGCAAACAATTGGAACCAATATCCCTTCCAAGGGCCTAACAGGGCCGGTGAAAGGATGTTAAGCGGATCAGAGTAAATTTCAGCAATATATTGCGTTCCATTATAAGAATAGATCGAATTTCCCACCCATCCGTTGGTCACCGCGGTGGCGTAGGGGACGGAAGTGCTGTTCCCTCTTTTTACACAGGTATCCTTCAAGTAAATGGGATAGAGATAGGGGTTCCCGACGATATTCCATCCGGACAGAAGGGGTACCGCCACCGCAGGAGAGGTCTCCGGCGTCCCTAGCAGGAGCTTTCCGGAAGAATCCATCGCTCTCAGAACGCTGTTTTTACCCGCCGAATAAAGGAAATAGCCGATTCCGTCTGTAATGGCCGACGGGACAGCATATCCTCCATTCCACTGATAAACCGTGATGGGTGTTGAAACGTCATTTCCAAAGACCGAGGCCGGATCGTTGGGCCCGGGGAGCCGGTACGGAACGCTCACCAGATTATACCCATTGAGCAAGGCCGTATGGACGGGACAGCTTGTGCAGGTTGAAACGGCCGAAACGTTCCCCCTCTTATCTATGGCCTTGACGGCAAAATAATATTGGGTATTTGATTTCAGGCCTGTGACGGTAAAGCGTTCCACTGTGCCGGATGGACCTGGAACCGGAGGATTGGCAACCAGAGCCGCATTGTTAAACGCCGCATTATCAACAATCGGCAGTTCCGAATACCGGATATCGTATTGCGTTGCCGTTCCTATCGTTCCGTCATCACCGGTCGCCGTCCAGGATAGAATCACCGAGTCGTTGTTAACACTATTTGGCACCATAGAAAGATCAGTCATCGCGGCAGGGGGCATCGTATCAAAAAGAGAGACAGAAAGAGGGAGCAGTGCCGCCACACCGCCATTATTCACCGACACCGGACTATTGGAATTGATGGGAGAAATGTTTAATGGGTCCCCTGTGCACCGGAAAGTAACCGGGTCCATCGCCGGAGGAATCCCCAGAGGACCGCAGGTTTTAATGGCAAAGTAAATGGTTCCCGTTAAGGGTTGTTTTAAGACAAAATCATATAAGGAAAAATCAAAAAACTCTCTCGTTCCCTTTAGGTGTGGAGGAGAAAGACCGTTTCTTCCATCCGGCGCAATGACCGGATGGGTTGTGGTTAAATTATTAAAGGAGGCGTCATCCACGATGGGACTGGACGACCATCTGAGATCATAGGCGGCTCCCGTTCCGGTATAACTCGCGCTGATAAAAGGAGCTGTCCAGGTCAACTGGACACTGTTATTGGCCAGAGTCCCGGGAACAATCATTAGATCTTGAATCGCTGCCGGGGCGATCACGCCGCTTCCACTGGCCGGTAACGTGGCCGAAGGAGGATTCAACGAAAGGTCCGAAATATTTCCTGCCTTATCGGTTGCGGTAATTTTAAAATAGTAGGTCGTCGACGGGGACAAATTGTTCACCGTATAAGCATAGGTTTCCGTCACAGAGGGAGCAGTCAGAAAAACCGGAGAATAATTCAATACCGTAGAATTACTGAAAGCTGAGCTTGTGGAATAATAGATCGTGTACCCGGCGGCTTTGCCGAGACTCCCGTCATCACCGGAGGAGGTCCATTGAAGCGTACTGGAATTGCCGGTAATTCCTGATACGGTTAAATCTTGAACCGGAGAGGGTGGGACCGAATCCGGATTAAACATGGTCATAAACGATTCGGTGTAAGCAACCGCTCCATTGCCGGGATTTGTTAATAAGGGCTTGAATAAACCGCTTAAAGAAGCGCTTAAACTTTCCTTATCAACCCATGCGCCATTATGCAAGTTGAACAGATGATAGGTTAAGGTTGCGCCAGGGCAGGGAGCGCCGCCCGTTACCCATTGCCCCGAAATTCCCAGAAATAAATCATTAGAGGAAGCATCGGGGGTTAATTGAATCCATCGGGGGACAAGGTCGTTGCCTGCCAATGGGACAAGGGCGTCCATGGACCATCCCCCTTGAAGAGAAGACCATGTCCTGAACCGGGTAGCATAAGGAAAGGGATTAGCCGACAAAGTCCCGCAGGAATTAATTCCGTTCGCAGATCCAAAAACAGTGATCAGCCTTCCCGAATCTTTTTCCCATGCCAGATCAAAATTTCTTCCGATCGAAGTGGGATCAGGAAGACTGGGTAGGGGGGGTGATGAAAAATAGAGAAGATTCGAGCTGACCACCGCGGGAGCATCAAGGGTAGTTTTGACATCAAAAGAGTCCACCGCGATAGAAGGCGCCTGGCCCATGACGATGACATCTATCAATCCGTCATTAGGCCCTGCCGCATAGAATGAGTAGTAGATCCCTGAAGATGAATTCCAGGTCGGTACCGTTGAAAGATCAGGGGGAAATGTTCCATACGTTTGCGTCGAACTGATACTGTTGATCGCAGGAGTTCCCGCGGAGTTTGAGTAAGAAAAGGTCGTCCCGCTTCCGTTGGCCATCACCAGGATCCAGTAGGTGGACCCTCCAAATAATTTCTGGGATGAGAAAAAGACATTGTCCCAGGTTCCCGCCGTTCCGGAGAGGGTTTTGGCGGCTTGCGCCAGAAGATTTCCCGGTTTCCCGTTATTGTCTGAATAAATCGCCGCGCGGTAACCCGGTGTCAACGAATCTACCGAACTTAAATAAAACCCTAGTATGGACACATAGGCATCTTTCTGGAGCATAAACGGCGAGCCATAAATAATCCCGGGAAGAGTGGCGGCGGGCGTCCCCCCGGGGAACCCGGCGCGGTTGTTTCTCAGTCCGGATGGCGCCAGCGTCAGCAGGTGCGTTGTATTGGCCAGGTTGGTCAAGCTATATAAGACCATCCTCTCTGTCGGCACCGGATAGTATTGATCTATATGGTCTTTTAATTGCCCATCGATGAGAACATTCATGACCCCAAGGTTGGCATTTCTCTGTCCGATCACATCTATTTCTGTCCCTGAAAAAGCAAACTCGGCAGAATCCGATGCCAGATGAGACACTTTCTGAACCCCTGCGGAAGCGGGCGAGGACACCGCCGTTTGAGACCATTCCCCTGAAACTGAAAAAGCCGCCGAGGAGGAATCCCATCGGTTTCCCGGGGCTCCCCAATCGATGCCATTCCATAGTTGCACATAATATTGTCCATTAATCGACCCGGATCCAAGCGCAATCTTGTTGGAATTCGGATCCCCCGCCAGTTTTAAATAAAGAAGCGTGGTTCCGGTGTCTCCTGCGGCGGGGTTTGCAGATAACATCGTCTGCCAGGCGGTACCATTCCAGATAATATAATTTGGCGTTGAACTTCCCGTTTCTCCCCAGGCCAAAAGGGCTTTGCCGGAAAGGTGTTCATAAGCGATATCAAAAGGCTGAGAGAGGATGGGAGGGGTGCAATTACCGCAAAGATTAAGGTTACTTGCCGGGAAATTAAAGACCTTCTCGCTTCCAAAAGAAGAACCGTTCCAGACCATCGAATGAAGGGCAATATTGGAATTAATCGTGGTATTCCCTGAAACAACCGTCACATCTCCCGAAAGATACGATAGGAGGATTTCATTGCTTGCCGAATCAGGTTTTGATTCCAGTCGGACCCATAATACGGTATTTCCGGTCGTATTGACGGCATTCACCGCCTGAGCCGTCCAACTGGTTCCGTTCCATATCTGGCTTTGAGGAACCGGATTTCCTGACACTCCATACACCACCATGCCTCTTCCGGAACTGGATTCATAGGCAATATCAAAAGAACGGGAGAATGTCGGAGAGGTGGTCAGGTTTAAAGAGGACCCCCAGGAGGATGTTCCATTCCATATCTGTAGGGTGAGAGCCGCTGGAGAGCTAAACGTTGAACGGATTGTCCCCAATATTTTTTCCCCGGCGCGCGGATCGGTATTTTGGGAATTGCCATTCTGATATTCATGGGGATAAGACCGTAAAACAGACCAGAGAGGCACGCCCCCGGATGAAACAGAACTGTTCGATTCAACATCCCAGGGAGCGCTCCCAACCCATTTGCGATACGCCGGAAAAGAGGAAAGGGTGCTCCCGTATGCTGTTAAAGCCGGGCGGGTCATGTCTCTTGCAATAATTTGGAAATAGGGCTGGTTATTCCCGTTTACGGTGACGCAGGCCTCCCCGCCATCGGGATTGGTGACACAAACCTGCCTCGCCCCTGTAAAAGCATACGGATCCGCTGTCACCGATAGATTGATCAGATTTCCTGAAACAAAATTGGAGTAAAGAGTGACATCCGGCATCACGGAAACGGCATAACGTCTGCCGCTCAGCAAGGTCCAGCCCGCCCCCCCTGGATCTGGCCAGGGATTACTGAATAAATTGTTTATTTTAATGCCGTCTACGGCTGTTCCATCATCATACGTCAGGGTGGTTCCCGCCCCGTTGACATTCACTAAAATCCAATAAACTCCAGCCGGAAGGTTTATTGTGGCAGATAAAGGGAGGGAGTTAAACACTCCGGGAATAAGGGTTTTTACCGGGGTAGAACCCATTAAATTCCGGGGGGTATTTGTAACAGGGTTGTTGTCATAAATCGCCGCCGAGCCTGATTTATTAACCGCGTCGACGGTATTGACATAAAAGGATATGCCATTAATCATTGAATCGATGCTGGCCGTGAACCTGGATCCGGTGATTTGATTGGAATCCGGACCCTCTGATACGGCGCCATTTAAATTTCCTAAAAGGCCATACGCTCCCGTTGCAAACATCGAATAACGTGTGTTTGGGATAACGGTTGATGTTGTTGAAGAAGGAGAAGGCCATGTTCCAAACACCTGTCCCCCCTGAACGCTATTTTGTGGAATCGAAACACCTGAATCGTAATTCAGGGTCGTTCCCGCTCCATTGACATTGGCAAGTACCCAGTAGGCGCCGATTGTGAATGCTCGATTGAACGAAAATTTATTAAAACTATTCGGGGTTAAATTGTTGTTGTTTGCCGATGTGATTAAAGCCCCTGGCGTAGAATTGGTCCCTGCACTGTCATAGACAGCCAGGCTTCCAGCCTTGTTAACCGGGTCAACGGCCCCGACATAGGCGTAAAGGGAGGTAATTTGGGTTGTTCCGGAAAAATTTAATATATTGCTTCCGGTCATCTGGTTTTGGTATGGATTGACCCCTGCTAAAGAGCTTGCACCCACACTGGTTGACCCAATAACCGGATTATAATATAGGTCGATGCTGAATCTCTTGCCCGGTAAACTCGTCCAGGATAACCCCCCTGTCATAGGCCAGGAGGAACCAAAAGTTTGCGATTTGGAGACACCCTGGCAGGGAGTGATATAACCATTGATAGCGCAGTTGCTCTTATTATCATCCCGGGAAATAATGGTTTCCAGGCCGTCCACGTTAAATAAGACCCAATAATAACCGGGCGCGGGCAATATGACGGGGGAAGAGGAGGAAAAGCCAAAATAAAACCAGCTGTTTACCCCCTTGACAAAAGTCTGAATGTTTGATTTTGCCATAAGAGTTCTGGGAGTATTGGTCACCGGATCATTGTCGTAAATGGCAACCTGACCATGGGGTTGAGAAGGATCAATCAGGGTCGGTTTCAATAAAACGGCATATAAACTCACACCTGAGGCAGGTCCTGAAAAATAAAACAGGTTTCCTGTCATTTTATCTTTAAAAAGGTTAGAGGGGCTCCCCCCGGGACTATCCCACCCCAATGAAGAGGCCCCATTCGAAATTTTAATCGACGACCCGGGCTGAAAACCGCTGCCGGATATGGACATGTTGACCTGCGAGGCCCCCTGCACAATGGTCCCTGGACTCAGATCGGTTATCGAGGGGCCATCGTTGACCGTAAAAAGAGCCGGGAAGATATAACTTTGCCCTCCCATGCTCATGCGGATCACCACGCTTCGGGGCCCTGCAATGGCCAATGCGCCGACGTTGACTTGAATAGAAACCTGCTGAATAAGGCCCACCGTGGCAGGATTAAGCGGTTGAGGGGTGGTCACCACAATATTCGGATCGATCGTTCCGCCGGGAAATGCGAAAGAGAGTGAAAAAGAAGAGGTTAAATTATACCCGGACAACGTCAGCGTCTGATTGGCCGCTCCCTGCCCTCTGTTATCAGGGGTCATCGCATAAATCTTTGGAGCGGGGTTCGAGGAACTGGCTGTAACGGCCAATACCCCCTGGGCGACAACCAGAGAACGATCGGGGTTGGTAATCATTAAATCATAATTCCCTGGTATGACATCTGAAGCAATGGTCCCCGTCGCGGTTAAGGTATTCCCGCTTACCGTTGAAGTGATTATTGAAAAAATGAGCTGATTGGTTAATGTCAATCCGGGGATCGACACCACCGCGCCGTTTTGAAAAAGAGTCCCGGAAACAGATATCTTAATTAAACTCCCCTGTTGGGGAGGGACGGCCAATCCTGTCGCCGGATCTGTTATTTGTATCGTCGCCGGATCTATCGTTGGGAAACTTTTAAAATAGGACAGACTAAAAGGGACCGCTGAAAAGTCTGAGGTGATCTGCTTAAAATCCTGCCAGGATAAATTGTTTTCATCCCAGCGGATGACTGAGAAGAAATAATCAGGAGACTTCGTCCTCATTCCTCCAAGGATATCCCCCGTGCGCGGATCGGCATCAAAACCAATGGCGGAAAAATAGGGAAGATAACCACTTGCCAATAGTGGAATACCGGGAACGGATTGATTCCCATTCCACCCGGCGGTTGGATCCCAGGTTTGATAATTCAATCCTCCATCGATCGTAGCCGGGTCAAGATGGTTATAGATGGCAAAAAGAACATTCCGCGGATTATTTTTCCAGATTAAGTTAAAGATGTTCCAATGAAAAGAGGAACTGAAATAAAGGACATTGCTTAACTGCTGGACTCCGTTTACATCGGTCGGATAAGGATTGGTCGGCCAGGCCGATCCATCCCATATCTGGACCTTAAGAATGGCGTTATTTGACCCAGATGCTTGAATGGTTCCAAGAGCGATCTGATCGGAAGCAGGATCAGGGACCACCTGAACCGTATACAGACTGGTCGTCGCCGTACTCCCCGTTTGAGCGGGAGAAGTCGCCGTAGGCGTACAGGCAATTGTGATTCTATTCCAGGTGCAGGATTTGGGCGTGCCGTTATTTGTTTCGGCCCATGCCAGCAACCCGGTTTGACTCGATTGCATATAGGCCATATCAAAAGGAACCGAGGTGGTTCGAAGCAGCGAAGAAACAAGAACTTCTGTTGAAAAACTGCCTCCATTCCAGGAACGGATAAACAAACGTCCGGAACTGTCCTCATACGCCATCATGATTTCATTGCTTGCCGGGTCGGGATTTGAAACCAGTTTAACCCAATAAAGATAAGGAGTAGTGGAATTGATGACGGTAATTAAAGGATTCTCAGCTCCCCAGCAGGGAAACGGATTGGGGGAACATCCTGCCGTATCCTGAAAAATCTGTCGATAAACAATGCCATTATTTTTCCCGTAGACCACCAGGCCTTTTCCTGTCTGGGATTCAAAGGCCATATCATAATTTTTAGAAGCGGACGGATAGGAAACGGCGGTCAGTTTACTGCCCCACGATTCTTTCGACCAGATCTGAAACTCAACGGATGAACCGACGGGATGTCCTGCTATTTGCTGGAACAGAAAAGGATGCGCCTTCAGGGTCATCTCTTTTGGCGCATAAACACCGGAATAAGGAAGGATGTTCCCCTCATCTGACCAGCTTCCATTCCAGAAAATATCAAATGGAATATTTCTTCCATTCACCAACCGGCCATCTTCGTAGACCGCTAAAGCGGGGGTTCGATCTGTTAAAGCTGGCAGAACTGAAAAAGCGGCAGGGACCGATATCACCCCTCCATCCGGATTGGTCAATGTCATCGGAACCACTGATGGAAAAATGGTTGAAGAAATCGTTAGACTGGCGGTCGCTGACGTCCCTGTCCCATTGACATTAAATGAGTTCACTGTGACCCCGCCCCCTGGAAACGAGAGGGTGCCGCCATTTTGGAATCCTGTTCCTGTCAGGGTGGAGGTAATCGTCATCCCCTGAAATACCGTCGAAAGATTAATGCTGACAGAGGATAGGGTTGGCGCTGGATTAATGGTGAGAATTCCTGTCCCGCTGGTTCCATCGCCATATGGCGGGGGAGGATTGGTAAAGGTGGCCGTCACAGTGCCGGTAGAGGTCGTACTAAAAGTATTGAGAAACATAAAAACATTTGAACTGGTAAAAACAGTCGAATCGGTAGAAACGAATTGAACATTGGTATAAATCGACGTAAAACTGGTTCCTGAAGAGGTGGAATACCCGCATTGATAGGGCACAGGACTCCCTGATGAATTCTTGACAGGAATCGCCTGGATGGTCGGATCAGAAAAGCTCACACTCATTCCGCACTGAAATCCAGATCCATAGACTCCGATCGTTTTAGCCACTGCTCCCTGGCCGACTGAGGTTGGATTAAAGGCAAGCACCTGGGGAGCGGCGCTAATTTCATCCGTAGTTAAAATAAAGGTCAGGAAAAAAGCCAAAAAACAAACGATTTTTCCAATGGATGCTCTATTTAATTGAAATTCTGATCCCGTCATTTTCATTTCAGTTATCCTTTTATCGGTCCTCCGGCGCACCAGAGCTGAGTGCCTCCGTTCGACCGTCCGTAATGGCAGGTATTCATGATTTCATTATGACAGCGCAAAAAACATTGGAATTGCTGGTTGACCGCGTCATAAGCCCATTGAGGTTTAAGGGCAACGGTCCCTTCGACCTTGGGGCTGAAATTAATCAGATGGGTATCGACAATCCCGTCGCTGATTCCATCCT
>JACQBY010000109.1 GCA_016201875.1 Nitrospirota bacterium | reverse complement strand
GAGATGGAAGAAACGGTGAAAATAAAGGAACGGTTGGCCCACCTGGGCGAAATGGCCGCGGGAATAGCCCATGAGATCCGGAACCCTCTGGCATCTCTAAGCGGGTCGATGGAAATGTTGAGCCAGGAGCTGACCTTAAAAGATCACCAGCAGAAATTAATGCAAATTGCCCTAAACGAAGCGGAACGGTTAAACCATTTAATCGGCGATTTTTTAAATTATGCCCGCCCCAGGCCCCTTCAAAAAAAAGAGACCCTTTTAAAACCTTTTCTCGAAGAGGAAATTTTTCTTTTTAAAAATTCGGCTGCCATTCCGGAAGGAATCGATATTCAATTGGACGTCGATCAGTTTCAGAAGCCGGTTTCTCTCGATCAGGACCTCATGAAACAGGTCTTCTGGAATTTGTCGATCAATGCCTGTGAGGCAATGCCCCGGGGCGGAATCTTAAAAATTTCCGCTAAAATGTCCTCCCCCGCGAAGGGTTCCTCTGAGTGGCGCCTTTTGTTCGAAGATAACGGCTCCGGAATTCCTCCGGATGCGATTGGGAAAATTTTTAATCCCTTTTTTTCAACGAAAGAACAGGGAACCGGATTGGGCCTGGCGATCGTTCATCGCATCGTCGAGGAACATGGCGGAAAAATCAGGGTTCAGAGCCGTCCGGGCCAGGGGGCTCAATTCAAATTGACATTTCCCGTTGATGGAAAAGAAGACGGAGAATTAAAAACGATGAACCAGAAGGAGTCGGCTGTTGGCTAAAATACTGGTTGTCGATGATGAAAAGAGCATGCGGGGATTCCTTGAGATCGTCCTGTCCAAAGAAGGGTATCAGGTGACCACGGCCTCCGACGGGGAAGAAGCGCTCCGGCTGATCGAGAATGATATTTTTGATCTGGTGATTACTGATATTAAAATGCCCAAGTCGGGCGGTCTGGAAGTTTTAAAGGGGGTAAAAGAAACCTCTCCCGATACCATTGTGGTTATGATTACCGCCTTTGCCACCGCTGAAACCGCCATTGAAGCGATGAAACAGGGGGCTTACAATTACCTCACCAAACCGTTTAAAATTGATGAAGTCAAGGTGATTATCTCCAATGCGCTGGAGAAGCAGAGGCTTCGCAAAGAAAACAGCCAGCTTCGCCATGAGTTAAGCGAACTGGCTCCCCCTCGCGACATCATTGGGAAGAGCGGTTCCCTTCAAAAAGTCCTCGAACTGGTCGGAAAGATTGCGGACAGCTCCAGCAATATTCTCATTACAGGAGAAAGCGGAACCGGGAAAGAGCTGATCGCCCGGAACATTCACGACCGCTCTCCGAGGCGGCAGAACCCCTTTGTCACCATCAATTGCAGCGCGCTCCCCGAAAATCTGCTGGAAAGCGAACTCTTCGGGCATATGAAGGGTTCCTTTACCGGAGCGGTCATGAACAAACAGGGATTATTTGAAGTGGCCGACGGCGGCACATTATTTCTTGATGAAATCGGGGACACGTCTCCCGCCATACAGGTCAAATTATTGCGGGTACTCCAGGAGCGGGAATTCCGAAGAATCGGAGGGGTGAAAGACATCAAAGTCGATGTCAGGATTGTCGCGGCCACGAACAAAGATCTGGTTAAGGCCGTTGCCGAAAACGCGTTCAGGGAAGACCTCTATTACCGGCTGGATGTCATTCCCGTTTTTCTTCCCCCTCTCAGGGAACGGACGGAAGATATTCCTTTTCTGGTGGAACATTTTTTAAAGAAATTCAATAAAACGCTTCATAAAGAGATTCAGGGGTTAGAGCCCGATGCCCTGAGTTTGTTGATGGAACAGGAGTGGAAAGGGAATGTAAGAGAACTGGAGAATATGATCGAGCGGGTTATCTCTCTTTCTGCCAATCAGAAGATCAGCAAAGAAGATGTGTTGTCCTGCACCAGGCCCCTTCCGCTAAAAGACTCCCTTAAAATAAGAGAATTGCCGGCTTCAGGGCTGGATCTCGAAAAATATATTGAAGAAATAGAAAAAGATATCTTGATCAAAGCGCTGGAAAAAACACGCTGGGTAAAAACTGAAGCGGCCAAACTCCTCAATCTGAATTTCCGCTCCTTCAGATACAGGCTGTTGAAGTATCAAATCGACAAGCATTCCTCTTAACTTCTTTTCCTTTCCAGGACCATTCCTTCATGACTTTGCATAAAGCCAAACTTCTTATAGAACTGAGGGTGTTTGGTATTTAACCAGAAACGGTCCACTGTTTTAAAAAGGGGATGTGAGATGACTTTCTCGATGATCAGGGAGCCGACGCCCTGTTTTTGATAGTCCGGATGGACAATGACATCCCAGAGGGTGGCTCGAAACACTTTATCGGACAACACTCTGGCAAACCCCACCAGCAGGTCTCTGTCCCAGGCGCTGACGACCAGAGTTGAGTTTAAAAGGGCTTTCTGGATATCTTTAAGATGCCGGTCTTTCGCCCACGGAGCATATTGATATAAGTCCTGTAGCCGGGGGATATCGATTGTTTTTGTTTCTTTCAGGGTAATTTTCATTGAGTATTTGAAATATTATCCGATCAAAAGAGATAAATCAATCGATTACGGGATTGGATTTCTAAGTGGCATTCACCCAAAAAAAAGAGGAGAACCCTTTTAAAGGGATCCCCTCCGGCCAGGCCAGTAAAACCTGATAGAATCGGACGGCTTAAGATAACAGATGCGCGTCCATGGTGATTTTTGTGTTTAAAAGACGGGAGATAGGGCAGCCAGCCTTTGCATTATTGGCAGCCATCTCAAATTTTGCCTTATCCGCACCCGGTATCTTGACGCTGGTATTCAGGTGAATGGCGGTGATAGTGAACCCGGCATCGAGTTTTTCCATGGTCAGGGTTGCCGTGGTATCAATGCTTTCAGCGGTCATTCCGGCGTTTCCAAGCTGTCCGGATAAAGCCATTGAAAAACAGCCGGCATGCGCGGCGGCGATCAATTCTTCGGGATTTGTCCCGGCAGCGTTTTCAAAACGGGTTCCGAATGAATACTGCGTGTTCTTGAGAACGCCGCTTGAGGTCGATACGGTCCCTTTGCCTTCCTTTAAACTTCCCTGCCATACGGCAGAAGCTTTACGTGTAATTGCCATCGTTTTTCCTCCCTTTTTATAGATTGCTTATTGATGGATATGAATAAACAGGTGTTTACAGGTTAACATACTCTTTTGACCCTAAACCAGAGAAAAATATCGAGGCCGTATTGATATAAATAACGCTTGACATAATTACTTTAAGAGGATAGAATCATTCACAGTGTTTAGAATTGTTGGGTTTATAAAAATTTGAAAAATGACGAGAAGACCACAGAAGCTGATTTTTGTGGTCTTTTTTTTTCTAAAATTCAAAAAATCTGATTCTAGACCGATTTTAAAACAGTAAGGAGGTGAAGTTCTATGGCAAAAGGTACGGTAAAGTGGTTTAATGCCAGCAAAGGCTACGGTTTTCTTTCTCAGGAAAACGGAGAAGATGTGTTTGTTCATTTCT
>JACQBY010000108.1 GCA_016201875.1 Nitrospirota bacterium | reverse complement strand
CTCCTGTGAATTTAGGTTCGGGCGTGGCTAAAGCGCAGGAAATATTATTAAAAAAATTAAACTAAAATAAACCGTTGAAATGCCTGGCCGTTGAGAAGGGTCCAGGTGCAAGGCCGCAGAATCGAGGCGACGGAGGCGTACAGAGTGAGTACGTTGAGAAAGCCGAGATTCGAGAACACAGCAGATGGGCTCTTATCAACGGAGCAGAAAGGTAATAAAACATTGAAAGTATTAGTGAGCGACAAACTCTCCGACCAGGGAATAGAGATTTTAAAGAGATCAGGTTTGGAAGTTGATGTTAAAACCAGGCTGACGCCCGAAGAGCTGATTAAAGAAATTAAAAATTACGACGGTTTGATCATCCGGAGCGCCACAAAGGTAACTGCCGATGTCATCCATGCCGCCGACCGCTTAAAAGTGATTGGAAGAGCCGGTTCGGGGCTCGACAACGTAGACATTAACGCGGCTTCTAAAAAAGGGATCGTTGTGATGAATACGCCCGGCGGCAATACCATTACGACCGCTGAACATGCCCTTTCGATGATGTGTTCGATGTCCCGTTTAATCCCG
This sequence comes from Nitrospirota bacterium, assembly GCA_016201875.1. GTDB lineage: Bacteria > Nitrospirota > Nitrospiria > JACQBW01 > JACQBW01 > JACQBY01. The sequence goes on along the minus strand of JACQBY010000108.1, from coordinate 6,945 downwards.
CAGGCGACCAGTTCAATGAAAGCCGGCCAGTGGGAAAAAAACAAATTCAACGGGGTCGAAATGTACAACAAGACCCTGGGAATCGTCGGCATCGGCCAGATCGGAAGTTATGTGGCAAAAGTCGCTCAGGGGATGGGAATGCAGGTGATTGGATATGATCCTTATCTGTCGGAAGAAAATGCCAAAAAAATGGGGGTTGAACAGATTGACCTGGACGCGCTCTTCCGAAGGTCTGACTTTATCACTCTCCATATACCGCTGACTGCGGAAACAAAAAATTTAATCAGTAAAGAAACCATTGCCGTGATGAAAAAGGGGGTCCGGATTATTAATTGCGCCAGAGGGGGCATTATTAATGAAACGGATTTATATGAAGCGTTGAAATCGGGTAAAGTGGCTGGCGCCGCTCTTGATGTTTTTGAAAAAGAGCCTGTTGATCCCAAACACCCCCTGTTGACGCTCGATAATTTTATTGCCACGCCCCATCTTGGCGCGTCAACGACAGAAGCGCAGGAAAATGTCGCTTTTGCGGTGGCGGAACAGGTGGTCGATTATTTAGTCCGGGGAATCATCCGGAATGCGGTCAATCTTCCTTCGGTTTCTCCCGACCTTCTTCCCGAAGTACAACTTTATCTGACTCTTGCCGAAAAACTCGGCTCGCTTCAGTCCCAATTATATGAAGGGGGCCTTCAAAAGGTTGAAATAGAGTACCGCGGAAGAGTTTCGGAGCTTTCTACGGCTCAGATCACCATTGCCGTGCTGAAAGGGCTGTTAAGTCCGATTCTCGAAAATAGCGTGAATTACGTCAATGCCCCGATTATCGCAAAAGAACGGGGAATTTCAGTCCATGAAACTAAAACCAGCGATGCGGCGGATTTCTCCAGCATGATCGTTGTCCGTGTTTACACCTCGCAGACCAGCGGTCATGTGGCAGGGGCCCTTTACAGCCAGAAAGACCCCAGAATTGTCGAAATCGATGGATTTTCGCTCGAAGTTGTCCCCGAAGGGTGCATGTTGTTAATTGCCAATAATGATAAACCGGGTGTTATCGGGAATCTGGGAACCCTGTTGGGCGACCATAATGTCAATATTGCCAGAATGCAGTTAAGCCGTGAAAAGATCGCGGGAAAGGCCATTTCAGTCATTAGCGTGGATACTCCCGTTTCTCCCCAGATACTGGCCCAGATGAAGAAATTACCGAATATATTGTCAGTCAAACAGATTGTCCTGTAAGTCCAATCAAGTCTTTCATGGCCGCCCCTGGCCGGAAAATTAAGCCGATGAAGAAAGTCTTGGACCGGTCTTTAGCCATGATTCCGCAGGGAGTGGTCACTTTACTTCCTGAAGCCACTGTATTAAGGCGGAAGATTGAGGCCAGGGGGATGGCGGTCCTCAAAAAGTATCATTTCCAGGAGGTGATTACCCCTCTTTTTGAATACCTCGATGTCTTATCCCTTGGGCTCGGGGAGGCGTTAATCGCAAAAGGGTACAAATTTATTGACCGGTCTAACGGCCGGTTCATGCTCCTCCGGCCCGATATCACCCCTCAAATCGCCCGGATGGTCTCCATGCATTTTAAAGATCATCCCAAACCCCTTCGGCTCGGTTATTTTTCCAATGTCTTCAGGCATGAAGAGGCTCACGCCGGCAGGGAAAGAGAGATCTTTCAGATCGGCGGAGAAATTATCGGCGGAGAAAAGCCTGCCGAAGATGCCGAGCTTCTGATGGTGGTCGTTGAAATTTTAAAAGCCTTGAAATTGAATCAGTTTAGGATTGTTTTAGGGCATGCCGGATTTTTTAAAAGCATTTTAAGACACTGCCCTCCCGAAACTCAAAAAGAAATTCAATCGTCCATCGCCCGGAAAGAAATTTCAAACCTCGAATCGATTCTCAAACGTGAAAAAATAGACTCGAAAACCTCCGGCCAGCTGTTAGAGATTTCAAGGCTTTTTGGCCGGGGGGATGTTTTTGCGCGGGCAAGGAAGATTTCAAAAGATCCAAAAGCCCTCAAGGCGCTGGACCATTTAAAGGCGATTTATAAAATATTACAGCGGAAAAGAATGGATCAACATCTCCTGATCGATCTGGGCGATCGAAAAACTTCAAATGGCCATTGATAAAAACGGTTGAAGGGTTGAAAAGTTTAAAGGTTGAATTTAAACTCATCAACTCATCAACTCTTCAACTGCATTTTTCAACCGTTCAACTGTTCAACCATTTTTACTATGTCTGAGATATCCCTGCAAAAACTCCCTCCTCAAAATCTTGAAGCCGAACAGTCGGTCCTGGGCGCGGTTTTACTTGAAAATACCACCATCAATAAGGCGCTGGAGATCCTCCGTCTCGAAGATTTTTATAAAGAAAGCCACCGGAAAATCTTTTCGGCCATGATCGATTTAAGCGAGAGGAATGAAGGGATTGATTTAATTACCTTAACCGAACAATTAAAGATCAAAAACCATCTGGAGGCCGTTGGCGGAGCCTCGTATATCTCCTTATTAAGCAATTTCATTCCGACTTCGGCCAATGTGAAATTTCACTCGAAGATTATTCATGAAAAAGCGCTGTTGAGAAACTTGATTTACACCTCTCATGAAATTGAGGCCATGTGCTACGAGTTTTCGGAAGATGTTCCCGAACTCATGGATCTGGCAGAAAAGAAAGTATTTGAAATTTCCCAGAAGAATATCCGCTCTTCATTTTATCCGATCAAAGAGATCGTAAAAGACACCTTTGAGGTCATCGAAAAGCTATACGAAACCAAAGAGGGGATTACCGGTGTTCCAAGCGGGTTCAAGGGGCTTGATAAAATGACCACCGGATTCCAGCCGTCAGACCTGGTCATCATTGCGGGGAGGCCTTCCATGGGTAAAACTGCTCTGGCCTTGAATATCGCCCAGTATGCCGCGATTTCCAAAAAAGCAACGGTGGCGCTTTTCAGTCTTGAAATGTCGAGAGAACAGCTGGTTTTAAGAATGCTCTGTTCGGAGGCCCGGGTCGATGCGCATAAGCTCCGTTCAGGTTTTTTGGGGCGGGAAGACTGGCCGAAACTGACCCACGCCGCGGGAAAAATGACCGAAACCAGGATTTTTATCGACGATACGCCGGCCATTTCGATCCTCGAAATGAGGGCAAAAGCCCGCCGCTTAAAGGCGGAACATCAGCTTCATTTAATCATCGTAGACTATTTACAGCTGATGAAGGGGAGAGGGAATGCCGATACGCGCGAACAGGAGATTTCCGATATCTCGCGGAGCCTGAAGTCGCTGGCCAAAGAACTTCAGGTTCCCGTTGTTGCCCTTTCCCAGCTCAGCCGCGCGGTCGAATCCCGGAACGATAAAAGGCCGATGCTCGCCGATTTGAGAGAAAGCGGCGCCATCGAACAGGACGCCGACCTGGTGATTTTTATCTACCGCGACGAAGTCTATCATCCCAACAACGAAGAGAAAAAAGGGATCGCCGAAATTATTATCGGCAAACAGCGCAACGGCCCGATCGGCATAGTAGACCTGGTCTACAATAATCAATATACGCGGTTTGACGACCCCTATTTGCCTCCCCGCTAAAACACAAAGAAGATGGTCTCGTAAAAAGTCTGAAAAAGCAGTTTTCTGTCATTCCCGTGCAAACGGGAATCCAGTTTTTCCAAGTAGTTATGTGTTTCCTAGATTCCCGCTTTCGCGGGAATGACGACTTTTTACGAGGCCATTAAGGGGTGACTTTAAGGAGTTTTTCGCTTAATTTTGCCGCCCTCGACGGTTTCATTTCCTCAAGTATTTTAGCGCCGGTTTTAGGCTTGATTCTAAGAAGGATTTTCAGTACCAGGGGCTCTTCCATCTGGTCCATTCTTTCGGCGGCATCTTTTGCCGGCATCGCCTCATACATTTTAGCCAGATGGGTCATTTGAATCTCAGCCTCTCCCTCCGGTTTTTTCTTTTTTTGATTTTCTGCTTCATTTAACTTTGCCAGTTGACCGTTAATTTCATTTTTTAGCGTCTGAAGCCGTTGTTTTTCTTTTTCCAGCTCCCCGGCGCGCTCGTCAAGCTCGGCCTTTCTTTTTTGAATGGCCTGAATCAGTTCTTCCGGAGGAGCATTTTGCTGATCGGGGCTTTCATCTCTTTTGATTTGAATTGCCCCTCCTTTAATTTCGGCTATTGTCGGAACAACCGCCATGACGGAAAGAAAAAAAAGGAAAAAGAAGAACCCTTTGCTCACTTGTTTCTCCACTTTAACTGCATCCCGATTTCATCGGTTTCCTGCTGGTCGTTTTTAACGATTTGATTGATAAATTCCCGCTTCCGCGCCGCTTCAATTTTTTCTATCGCTTTCTTTTCCCGGACAATATCAAAAAATTCCGCTCTTTTTTGCTCATACGCCTTTTCTGCCTCCAGGACTCTCTTTTCCTGTTCCTTGATTTGATCGGCCTGGGCATGGACAAACCGGTAGGCCAGAGCCGCCTCATCGGGGTTAATACCGTCGCCAGGGCTTCTCTCAAAAAGCGATTGAGCCGTCAGCACCTGGCGATGGAGGGATAATAAAATCTCCTGTTCTCCGGCAATTTTCCGTATGGAGGCGTCTATATCAGCCTTTGCGGTCTCTTCCTCAAACCTTAAATATTGAAGAAAGGTGTGAAACTTTGGGCGATAAAAACTCATGGCATTTCCCTGATCCGTTGATAAGGACCCATCTGCTGTGTTCTCGACTCTCAGCTTCCGAGATGTACCACAAAGCTTGCTCGCGAGCGGTTCCGCAGCGAAGCTATGATTTTCACTTTTATAGACCTCGATCGCCTCAATTCTGCGGCCTTGCACCTGGGCCCTTCTCAACGGCCAGGTTTTTCAGATAAAGGGGGAATGATCCTGAAAAGGGCTTCCCGGCTTTCCTTAAAGTTTACTTTTTCATGCATGTCCTGCGCCAGGTACGACTGGAGCTCTCCCTGCTTATCGATGGCCTTATCGATCTGGGGGTTAGTCCCTCTTTTATAAGCCCCCAGATTGATGAGGTCTTCCGATCTTTCATATAAAGAGAGAAGCTGTAAAAATTTCCTTGAGCTTTCTAAATGCGCCGGTTCCGCGATGTCGAGCATCACACGGCTTGTGCTTCTCAAGGGATCAATCGCAGGGTACTGGTTTTTAGAGGCTAACTCCCTCGAGAGGACCAGATGTCCATCCAGGATCGACCTTGCGGCATCCGGAATCGGATCGTTTAAATCGTCCCCTTCGGCCAGGACAGTAAACAACCCTGTAATCGAACCCTCATGAGAAGATGTCCCCGACCGTTCTAAAAATTTTGGAAGAAGGGAAAAGACGGAAGGGGTATACCCTTTCGTGGCCGGAGGCTCCCCGGTGGCCAGGCCGATTTCTCTCTGAGCATGGGCAAGGCGGGTGAGGGAGTCCATCATCAGGAGAACCTCTTTTTGCCGGCTCCGGAAATATTCTGCGATCGCCATGGCCAGAAAAGCGCCCCGTCTTCTGATCAAGGGGGATTGATCCGAAGTCGCGGCCACCACGACAGAGCGTTTCAGGCCTTCTTCCTTCAAGTCTTTCTCGATAAATTCTTTGACCTCGCGGCCTCTTTCGCCGATCAGGGCGATCACATTGACATCGGCTTCGGTAAACCGGGCGATCATTCCGAGCAGAACGCTTTTTCCGACGCCGCTTCCGGCGAAAATCCCCAATCGCTGGCCTCTTCCGCAGGTCAGGAGCCCGTTGATGGCGCGAATTCCGAGATCCAGAGGTTGAGTGATCCTTTTTCTTTCAAGCGGGCCGGGCGGGGCGTCATATAAGGGAAAAGTTTCAGAAACGGGGACAGGTCCTTTATGATCAATCGGGTTTCCTAATCCGTCAATGACCCTTCCTAACAGTCCGGGCCCGACCCCGGCCATTGCCTGGGTTCCTTTAGGTTCAATTGAACTCCCCGGGCCTATTCCGCTCAGGTCTCCAAGCGGCATTAAAAGAACTTTTTCTTCCTTAAATCCGACAACCTCAGCCAGAACCCGTTTTCCTTTGAGAGATGTGATTTCGCACACTTCACCAATGGCAGAAATGGATGCGCGTCCTTCAAGGACCAGTCCAATTGCCTGTGTGACTTTTCCTTTCACGGGGAAAAGGTCCGCTTTTTCAATACCCTCAATATATTTTTCAGCCGAAAAAATCATTTTTTGCCCGATCCGTTAAACAGGGCGTTAAACATTTGAATGAGTTGGCTGTCGAGCCTCAGGTCGACGATTCTTTCATGATTTTCGACGAGGCATTCCCCCGGGAGAAGGGAAGCGTCAGGCTCAAATTTCAGCCATTGGGTCTCCGCGGATGTTGCCAGAAATTCATGCGCTTTTTCATCGATCACCTGGAAATCAGCCGGGTGAAGCCGGATGGTGAAACGGCCCTCCTGTCCAATTTTCAAAATTCCTTCTTTAATCAACTGGAGGATCTTTTCTTTATCCGCCCGGACTTCTTCCCTGAGGATCCTGCGGGCAATAAGGAATGCAATCGTCAGGATCTCCTGTTCAGTCCCTTCTTCGATGCCCTTTTTGATTTTGGCCAGTTCATCGGCCAATGATTCGAGATACTGAAATTTTATCCCGGCTTCTTTGAGGCTCTGTTCAAACCCTGCTTTACGCCCGGCCTCAAATCCCTCGAAATAGCCTTCTCTCTCCTGTTCGGTTTCTTTGCATCCGATTTCACCGGCAGGAACTCCCGATAACATGGCCTGAGAAGTTGAGTCGGGACGCATGCTCCTTAACTGATAGGCTCCCACCTCGCCCGGAACGTTCGGGTCTTGTTTCATTATTTTAGACAAGGATCTCCCCCTGTCCTTTTCCGACCATGATTTTTCCTTCCTGAACGAGGCGCTGGACGATTTTAAGAATAGCCTGCTGGCTCTTTTCCACTTCGCTTAGCTTTACCGGCCCCATGGCTTCCAGGTCTTCTTTTAACAGATCACCCG
>JACQBY010000107.1 GCA_016201875.1 Nitrospirota bacterium | reverse complement strand
TGGATATCATAAAGAGAGGTCAGAATGACTTTAAGGGTAATCATTTTCTGGTCGATTTTGATCTGGACTTCCTCTTCGAGGCTGACTTTCTGTTTCTCCAGTTTTTTTTCAAACGATTTGACCAGCGTGTTTAAATGGAGCGGTTTAAACCCTTCCCGGTAATGTTTTCCCGTGACTTCGGAGGCTTTGAGGCTCAGGATGTTTTCTGCCGATTTGTTGAAGGTTTTAACGATCCCTTCCTGGTTAATTGAAATCACCCCTGTTCCGATATTTTCTAGAATCGCTTCGATATAGGCCCTTCTCTGTTCAAGTTCAAGATTGGAGGTTTTTAAAAAAAAGTTGGCCTCTTCCAGTTTATTCTTGTTCGACTTCAGGTCGGCGGTCATCTGATTAAAGGAGTTGACGAGGATGCCGATTTCATCTTTGGCCTGAAGGTCGATTTTAATATCGAGGTTTCCCTGGGCCACCGCCTGGGTCCCCTCGGCCAGTTTCAAAAGGGGTACGGTAATCCCCCGCGCCAGATAGAATCCAAACCAGGTTGCCGAGAACATCATGACGAGGGTAATAATTAAAAAGGAAAGGATATAACTCCCTTTAATCGGGTTTTTAAAGGTTTTAAATTGCCGGTACTCTTCGGATGCGTCTGAAATGTCCTCTATTTTGGAAACCATCGACTGAGGGATCAGCACTCTGACCAGGACCCACCCTCTGGCCTCTTTTCCCGCTCCCGAACTAAAAGGGACCCCGCTGAGAATCAGGTTTCCCTGGTGGGTTTCGATGATGGTTTGCATCTCTTTTTCCGACGTCAGGCTGTTCAGGAAGTCTTCGGGCAAATAGCCCGAAGACTGAGAAAGGCGGGGAGAATGAACCGGTTTCAACTTTGGATTGGAGAAGTAGAGGTCGATGCCGTCGATATTGAGGCTCGTTTTCTTCTGATTTAAAAAGTCGGTGAATTCGGCATGGGTAACCGTATTCAAGTCGAATTTTGAAATTTCCTGCGACACTTCTCTGGCCTGTCTGAAGGAAATCCTCTTTTCCTCTTCGTAGAAGGCCTTTCCCACTTCGAGAGAGTCGTTCAATGCCCGCTCGGCCTGGAGGCTGAACCAGTTTTCGATGCTGGTCGAGAGGAGTACTGCCGCGGCCAGGAAAAGGATCACCGAAGGGACAAGAGAGATTCCGATGAAAGCGACGATCAGGCGGGTTCTGAAGCTTTTCCCGAGATGGGGAAGGTTTCTCTCGAAATAAAGTTTGATGAGGTTTCTGGATAATAAGATCAGGGTCAATATCACCAGAATGATATTGAGGTTCATGACCGTCAATACCAGGATATTGCTTGAAAAGGGGGAAGCCCGGATCCCTTTGACGTAAATGGTCCCGAGAGAGATTAATAACAGGGCAAGGAGTAAAAAGAGCCAGAGCGGGCGGAGAAAGAACTTGAGCGTTGATGGCTCCTGATGATCCGTTGTATCGGTCATGGTGAGATAAAACCCGGAGAATATTGCCGGAATTGTAGCACGTTGGCCCGCGGTAGACAACTTGCCCGCCGGACAATGGGACTATTGGTCCGGGTCCGAGAGAAACGCCTTCTCAAAATCTTCATAAGAAATGAGGAAGACCTCTTCGAATACCGGTGAAAAGGATTCGGGCCCCCTGTATTGTTCCAGCAAATCCCGTATCCGCTTGACACTATACCGGTTGATTAAGGATTCAACGGCCAGACGGCTCTCTTCGTAAGCAAGTTCTGAGGTGGCGGCATTCATCTCCATAAAACTGCCATGGAGCTTTTGAAGCGGGATCAGACCCCCTTTTTGCTGTGCCAGGACAACTTTGGACGGCATGGAATCTTCCGGAGGGTTCCCTTCAAAATGGATCGCCAGCCCTTCATTAAGCCATGTAGGGAGTGGAGAAGGGGCCAGTTGAAAAATAACGGCATGCGTGTATTCGTGGAATAAAACTCTTTTAAGCCTGTTAAGATCAGTCGTCGATCCCTGCACAGGGATGCGAATCTTCCCGTCATAGAGGCCTCCTGCCCATGCCGGGCCGTGAACCGTTTCCCGGAAGGATTGATCTGAATAAAGAATGACAGGGATCGGATTAAGAGACTTTGCATAAAAGACAGAACCGATGTTATGGTAAGCTTCTTCCAGAATATCGGAGACCTTTTGCGCGACCTCTTTGTTTTCTTCTCCCTCGAATCTGACAATGAAATGGTGAGATGAAGATTTTCCGAAAGCAGATTCCGTATTTTTATCCTGATTGATTTTGGCGATGCGCTCTTTGAGCGTTTTGTCATCGGGTTGAAGGGAAAGAGCCTTTTCAAGGGCTTCCAGGGCCTTATCGGGGCGGTCTGTTTTATAATAAATTTCGCCTATTACCCGGTAGGCCTCCGATTCCTTCGGGTTGAGGCGGATGGCTTCTTCCAGTTCCCGCAGGGCGGATTCTTCCTCTTCCATTTTGTCATACGCCAGGCCTGCTCCTGTATGAAACGAAGAAATTCCCGGGCTGGTTTGAATTGCCCTCTCGAAGGCGGCGAGCGCTTCATGGAAACGCATCTTACCCAGTTCAAGCCTTCCTATTGCAAACCAGGTGTAAGCTAAATTACCCGTCAGGATAGAGTCCCCGGGGGAAAGCGTCAGGGCGGCCTCGAATTGATCTCTTGCCAGTTCAAACTGTTTGGATTCAAAATACCGAAGCCCTGCCTGATTGAATTTAACCACCGCGGGATTTGAGTTCTTAACGGTTTGAACGGCGTCTGCGCGGTTTCCAAAGATTGGGAGCCGGTTTTCCTGCAGGAGAAAAAAGAGAACAAGCGCGAACATTCCGGAAAGAGTATAAAAGAGAACTTTTTTCATCGTTAACCCTAAAATGCGTGGCCCAGAGCAAAATGAAACTCGGAATCGGTTTCGCCGGTCTCCCGGTTTAATTTGTATCCCAGGTCGAACCGGACCGGACCTACCGGAGTATTATACCTCAATCCGGGTCCTGCGGAAGATTTTAATGGAGACGACCAGATCGACTGATTGTAGCGCCAGACATTCCCTGAGTCCAAAAAGAGGACCAGCCCCAACGAGTTTGGAAGGTCGTATCGGAATTCAAGATTGAAAGCCATCATGGCGTTTCCTCCGATCGGGGTCAGATCAGGGTTCAAGGTCTGTCCGATGGTCCCCAGGGTATCTTCAGAATAGCCTCTAACCGTATTTCTTCCCCCGAGTTTGAAACGCTCGATCAGGGGGACATCGGGGGTTTCTCCAAAATTATAGGCGACGCCGCCCCGCGAGGAGATCCCCATCACCAGATGGCGGCCAAAAAGGTAAAACCAGCTCGATTGGAGGGACAATTTGACTTCCTGTATTTCGGATCCCATGAATTTTGCCGCCCATCGGAACCATGCGGCATTAAAGGAGCCTTTTCTGGGGTTTAAAAAATTATCGCGGCTGTCTCTGATGATCGACGGGTTTAAGCTGGAGATATTGACACGGTCCCGGTCTTCAGGGATTAACTGCTGGTTCAGGGGGACATCTATATAATGCACATTTTCATTCTGGTAGAGGAGCGATATCTTGTAGTAATTACTGAACGTTTTTTCGACGCCGATAGAAGTGGAAAGGGTTCTCTGGGAGTAGTTTGCGGTCACTTTCCGGGTGGTTTCGTATAAGACCGAAGCATTGGCGTCAAGAGGGAGGTCAAAGATCCAGGGTTCTGTATAAGAGACGATGTCCCTGCTGGTGATTTCACTGATTTCGGCTCGAATGCTGGCTTTTCTTCCGGTGCCGGCGATATTTTTATGAGAGAGTTCGGCAAATCCCTGGGAACGCTCGTAATCGCCATATCCCGCTCCGAACTCAAAAGCCCCGGCGTTCCGTTCTTTGACCCTGATCTCAATATCCCGGATGGGTTCTTCTCCCTCTTCCTCGGGATTTCCCGAACGGATATTGACCGACTGAAAAAAACCTAATTGCGAGATTTTCCTCTGGCTTTTTAATATCAGTTCTTCCTGATAAAGGCTCCCCGGATTAAAATAAAGCTCTCTGAGAACGATCCTGGGATGGGTGATGTCGTTCCCCGTGACCCGGATATTTCCGATTTTAATGATGCTCCCTTCCTCCACTTCAAAGTTGATATCGACTTTTTCTTTTGTCTCATCGGGTGTTGCCGTGGCTTCAATTCTCATATCGGCGTGCCCCCGTTTATGATAAAAGGCGCTGATGGCCAGTTTGTCTTCCAGTACCGTTTGGATGTTGTAATAATTTTTTTCGCGGGTTTTGGCGAGTTTCTCTATTTCAGAGAGATAAGAGGGAGAGATTCCTTCAAAAGTGACAGAGCGAATAGAACTCCTGATTCCTTCGGAAATTTTAAATTCAAGAGAGGCCCTCTTTTTATTTTCGGAATAGCGTATGGCCTCCTCGATCTGAGCGAATAGAAACCCGCTGGCATGATAAAGGTTCGTTAAGGATTGGAGGTCGTTTGGAATTTCCGGGAGGCGGAGATATTGAGGAATCCAGAGGCCCGTTTTCTTCTGACTGACGGTCTGGAGCAAAAGGGGTTCGGGGAGAGAGGCGTTCCCCTTAAAGGAGAGATCGGTCAGAAGGACTTTCGGCCCTTCGGCAATTTCAAAGATGGCCGAGACGGTTTTCCCTTGAGAAGCACTCTCGGTTTTAACGCCGACTTCCACCAGGGGATACCCTTCATTCTGGTAAAACTCCACCAGGCGGTTTTTACTCTCCTCCAGCGTGGACTCCGCAATGCTTTTTTCAGTTTCAATCAGTATTTGATTGCGCAGGGTAAAGGTCAGGTAATGCCGGGGGCCTTTAAACGAAAAGCGGGTAAAGATCTTCGGTCCTGCCTCAACCGGAATCTCAATGTCCACCCTGTCTGAAGGACCGGGATGAACGACCGCCTCTTTGATTTTAACATTTAAAAAATGGGAACGGAAGTAGAGCGGCAATAACTCGATGATATAATTTTGCACGGTCTCTTTAGAATAATAAAAGCCCGGATGGATCCGGAGGGACTCCAGAAGCGTGGCCGGGTCAATTCCTGTATCACCCGAAAAGGCAATGCTCCCGATGGTGCTTTGATCCCCTTCGTCGATGGCGATAGAGAGCAGGATCCGGTCAGGCGTTGCCATTGGCCGGGATGAAACGGTTATTCTCGCCTTAAAATAACCTTCCTGTTGATAAAAAGCCGTAAGGTGTTTTTCAATGTCATCGGGAGTTCCGGGGAGGAGCTCCATATCTTCTTTTAATTTGATCGACTCCGCCAGCCGTTGCGTTGAAAAACTTTTGTTGCCGGTCCATTGCACCTTTTCTGTTTTTAATTTTTCATAAACCGTAAAGGTGATCAGAAGCCCTTCGGGCGTCTCGGCAGATTGGACGGTAATATTGGAAAACTTTCCGGATTGATATAGTAATTCCATCGCTTCTCTGATGACTTTTACTGAAAATCTGCTTCCCGGTAATTTGGATAATCCCTCCTTAAGTTTTTCATACGATTCTCCTGCCTGGGAAACGATGGCGATCTCTTTAATTATTTTATTTCCTGGGATGTCGTCGATTGCAAAGGCCTCCGGCGAGGCCTTAATAAAGAAGGCCGCCGATAACAGGATGATGAAAATGGAGAGTCTGGTCCGGGTTAAATTCATAGTCCTATCATTATTGATGCATTCGTAAAAAATCTGAAAAAGCGGTTTTCTGTCATTCCCGTGCAAACGGGAATCCAGTTTTTTCAAGTAGTTATGTGTTCCCTAGTGCTTGATTGCCATAATACACGTTACGTCATTCCCGAATGACTTTATCGGGAATCCATTGATTTTGCTAGATACCCGCTTTCGCGGGTATGACAATTT
>JACQBY010000126.1 GCA_016201875.1 Nitrospirota bacterium | reverse complement strand
CTCTCAAAGGGTTCAGCAGTAAACTTTCCATAGACCGGAGTCAGGCTCTCCTTTTCACATTCCAATTTTTTGGGTATCTGGAAATCTTTCGTTCTGATAATCATCTCGCCCCCTATTTATTTGGCCGCTTTTTCTATCTTGAGTAAAGTTCGACAACCAGCTGTTCATTGACTGGAAGGGAGATGTCTTCTTTCGTCGGAAGACTTTTGACCTTCCCTTTGAAACTGGCTTTGTCCAACTCTATCCAGGCAGGTATCCCAATCGCTTCTATGACCTCGATCGCACTGACAACGGCGGGAAGGGTGCGGCTTTTTACCTTGACTTCAACCTCATCGCCTTCCTTGACTAAAAAAGAAGGAATATCAACGCTTTTCCCATTGACTAACAGATGCTTATGTCCGACAAGCTGGCGCGCCTGCTTCCGCGAAGAAGCAAAACCCATCCGGTAAACAACATTATCAAGCCGGCGCTCCAAAAATTGAAGCAAAATTTCGCCGGTTACGCCGGTTTTACTCTCGGCTTTAATAAAGTAGTTTCTAAATTGCCGTTCCATCAAGCCATAAATCCTCTTTAATTTTTGCTTTTCCCGAAGCTGCATCCGGTACTCCGATATCCTTGGACGAGCCTGCCCATGCTGGCCCGGCGGATAAGACCTCCGGTCGATGGCGCATTTGTCCGTTAAACAGCGTGTCCCTTTTAAAAAAAGCTTTGTTCCTTCTCTCCGGCAAAGCCGGCAAACGGAATCCGTATATCTTGCCAATCTCTCTTCTCCTATCCAAGCTAGCTATGCGAAACGATTCCGCAACGGAGCTAATCTCGAGTTTTTCTTCTTTAAAATTAAATAAATTAAACTCTTCTTTTTTATACTCTTTTATACTCTCCGCCGTTTAGGCGGTCTGCAGCCGTTATGAGGAATCGGCGTGACATCCTTAATCATATTGATTTTCAAACCGGCGGCCTGTAATGACCTGACCGCCGATTCTCTTCCCGATCCGGGTCCGTTCACATAAACATCCACCTGTTTCATTCCCTGTTCCATCGCTTTTTTTGCGACCATCTCCGCCGCCTTCTGCGCGGCAAACGGCGTGCTTTTTCTGGAACCTTTAAAGCCCTGTCCGCCTGCAGATGTCCAGACCAGGACATTTCCGCCCATATCGGTAATGGTGACATGGGTATTGTTAAACGTCGCCTGAACATGGGCAACGCCGCTTTGAACCATTCTCTTTTCCTTTTTCTTTGCTCCTTTTTTAATCATCTTTTTTTTCCCGGTGGCTCGATTATTTAGCTTCTTTTTTCATGCCTACTGCCATCTTCTTTTTCCCTTTGCGCGTACGGGCGTTTGTTTTTGTCCTCTGGCCCCTGACCGGCAGCCCCCTGCGATGCCGGAGTCCGCGATAACAGCCGATATCCATCAGCCGTTTGATATTCATTGATACTTCTCTTCTTAGATCACCCTCGACTTTAAAATCCTTGTCGACTCTTTCTCTGATCTTGATGACCTCGTCATCTTTCAGATCTTTTACCCTTGTGTCAGGATTAACGCCTGCCGATTTTAAAATCGTTCTGGCGGAGGCCGGACCGATGCCGTAGATGTAGGTCAGTCCGATTTCTATCCTTTTATCTTTTGGTAAATCCACACCTGCAATTCTGGCCAATTTAGACGAACTCCTTATTTTTTAATATACTGGTTTAACCCTGCCGTTGTTTATGCCGGGGATTTTCACAAATAACCCGGATAACCCCTTTTCGTTTAATCACTTTGCATTTTGAACAAATGGTCTTGACCGATGATCTTACTTTCATATTCCAACCCCTTAATGGCATATATGGCCATGTTTGATAAGAAAATTATTTGCTGAACCGGTAAGTAATCCGTCCGCGGGTCAAATCATACGGTGATAATTCCAGCGTGACTCTGTCCCCCGGTAAAATCTTAATATAATGCATCCTCATTTTTCCGGAAATATGGGCGAGAACCTGATGCCCGTTCTCCAGCTCCACTCTAAACATCGCATTGGGCAATGTTTCCTGGATGATTCCCTGGACTTCAATGGCGTCTTCCTTCGGCATTTTATCCCCCCTGCTTCAGAGCAGATAAAATGACCGGGCCATCATCAGTAATGGAAATCGTATGCTCAAAATGCGCGGAGAGCCTTGCGTCGCCTGTCACGACAGTCCATCGGTCCTCTAAAACCCTGACGCTGCTTTTTCCCGCATTGACCATCGGTTCAAGCGCCAGAACCATCCCTTTTTTTAGCCTGGGGCCATGCCCCGGCTCTCCATAATTCGGGACCTGAGGCTCTTCATGCAAATTTCTTCCGATGCCATGCCCTACAAAATCCCGGACCACGGAATATCCGGCGGCCTCTACATGACGCTGCACCGCATGAGAAATATCGGATAAACGATTTTCCGGCCGGGCTTTTTCAATTCCTTTATACAGGGACTCTTCGGTCGTCCGGATCAAATCTTTTGCTTCTTTGGAAATTTCACCCACCGGAACGGTGATTGCCGCGTCACCATAAAAACCGTCTACCACAGCCCCCAGATCCAAACCGATAATATCTCCTTCGTTTAATACGCATTTCCTGGACGGAATCCCATGCACCACTTCGGAGTTCACAGATGCGCAAAGCGTCGCCGGAAAATCCCTGTAACCTTTAAAGGCCGGTTTTCCGTGCTGTTTAATGATCATTTCTTCAGCTATTCGGTCTAAATCCCCGGTTGTCACTCCCGGTTTGACATTCCCTCTTAAAAACTCCAGGGTCTCGGCCACAATCTGGCAGGCAGCCCTGATCTTTGAAATCTCTTCTTCCGATTTAAGAATTATCATTCCATTTTCTGCTTCGATAAAATCCTTTCCACTGTTTTATTGACCGACTCGATGCTCCCATCGCCTGGCAAAGAATGGAATAGTCCCGACTTTTCGTAATAATTTAAAAGAGGCTTTGTTTTTTCCTGATATTCACGCAAGCGGTGTTTAATCGTCTCTTCCTTATCATCATCGCGCTGAATCAGCGCTCCCCCGCACCCATCGCAGATTCCGCTCTTTTTGGGCGGTTGAAATGAAATATGGAAAACCGCCTTGCATTTCGGACAGCTCCTCCGGCCGGACAACCGGCTGATTAACTCCTGCTCGCCAATATCAAAACTGATAACCGCGTCAATTTTAAGTCCGAAATCCTCAAGCATTTTCCGAAGCGTATCGGCCTGCTGTACCGTTCTCGGGAAACCATCTAAAATAAACCCTTTGAGACAATCCGGCTGGCTTAAACGTTCTCTGACCAGGCCGTTGACGATTTCATCAGAAACCAGTTTCCCCTGGTCCATGAAAGATTTTGCCTGAACACCCAGAGGCGTTTTGTGAACAACAGCCTCTCTTAAAATATCTCCCGTTGAAATCTTCGGGATTCCGTATTTTAAAGAAATGGCCTGGCCCTGAGTCCCTTTTCCGGCTCCGGGAGGTCCGAGCAGAATGATGTTATAGGAAGCCTTTTCCTCATTTTTTTTTAATGGAGCGTGTGCCACTTCTTTTACCGTCATCATTTAATTAGGCGCTTCTTCCCTTTAAACGCCCTTTTTTCATAAACCCTTCATAGTTCCGGGTAATCATATGTGTCTCAATCTGCTGAGCGGTGTCCAATCCCACCCCCACAACAATCAATAAGGAGGTTCCTCCAAAGTAAAAGGGAACATGGAGATTATAAATAAACAGCTCGGGAAGAACCGCCACCGCGGCCAGATATAAAGAGCCCACAAACGTAATCCGGGTTAATACCCGATAGATATAATCCGACGTTTTCTGGCCGGGGCGAATACCGGGGATAAAACCTCCGTATTTTTTCATATTATCCGCCATATCCACCGGGTTTAAAACAACTGCCGTATAGAAAAAACTAAAAAATACGATTAAGGTCACGTATAAAAGAGTGTAAAACAGCGATCCTGGCGCCAGATTTCTGCTGACCGCCTGAACCCACGGTATCGCGATAAAACCTGCAATCGTTGCCGGAAAAGCAATAATCGAAGAGGCAAAAATAGGAGGAATCACCCCGGCCGTATTGATTTTAAGCGGAATATGAGTGTTTTGTCCCCCGTAAATTTTTCTTCCCACAACCCGTTTGGCATACTGGACCGGAATTTTCCTTCTTCCGCTTTCTAAAAAGACAATGGCGGCAACCACAAAAATCATAATCATCAAAAGCGCCAGCAAAAAGAAAATATTGATTTCACCGGTTCTGACCAATTGATAGGTGCTATTGATGGCAGAGGGCATTCTGGCGACGATCCCGGCAAAGATGATCAGAGAAATCCCGTTTCCGATCCCCCGCTCGGTAATCTGCTCCCCAAGCCACATTAAAAACGCGGTTCCCGCGGTAACCGTAATCATCGTCATCAGCCTGAATCCCCATCCCGGACTCTGGACAAATACCCCCTTTTCCATCCCTTCGAGACCGACCGCAATGCCAAAAGCCTGAATCAAACCGATGAAAATGGTTCCGAACCGGGTGTACTGGATAATCTTTTTACGTCCCCGTTCTCCTTCTTTGGCCAATTTCGACAGGTGAGGAATGACCACGGTTAAAAGCTGAAGAATAATAGAAGCGCTAATGTATGGCATAATGCCCAGCGCAAATATCGATAATTTAGAAAGAGCTCCGCCGGAGAATATATCGAGAAATCCCATCAGAGCGCCCCCCTGACGGGTTAAAAACTCGCTCAACGCTTCATTATTGATGCCGGGCGTCGGAACATGCGCTCCGACTCTGTAAACCGCAAGCATTCCCAGTGTAAATAAAACCCGATTACGCAGTTCTTCAATTTTAAATATATTCTGGAGACTGGTGATAAATCTTTCAAACAATGGAGATGACCCCTGCAACTAGTGCTTGATTGCCATAATACACGTTACGTCATTCCCGAATGATTTTATCGGGAATCCATTGATTTTGCTAGATACCCGCTTTCGCGGGTATGACAATTTACTTGCGCTAACTTTTGCAACTAAGTACTAGATAATGTTGATGCTTCCGCCAGCCTGTTTAATCTTCTCTTCAGCCGTTTTTGAAAATTTATGAGCGTGAACCGTTAAAGCCTTCGAAATGTCCCCCGCGCCAAGAATCTTCACCAACGAGGTATGTTTGATCAATCCCAGATGTTTTAAAATTTCGGGATTAATCATTTTTTCTCCGCACCCGTCAAGGGACTTCAGATTAACGATGGAATATTCTTTCCTGGAGAGGCTCTTAAAACCTCTTTTTGGGATTCTCCTGATTAACGGCTGCTGTCCCCCTTCGAATCCGGGGCCTTTGACTCCGCCCGAGCGCGCTTTTTGCCCTTTGTGCCCTTTGGTGGAGGTCTTACCATGGCCGGAACCCGGTCCTCTGCCGATCCGTTTTTCTTTTTTCCTTGACCCCGGAACCGGAGCTAACTTGTCCAATCTCATGATCTCTTATCCTTCCACCTGGTTGACTTCGACTAAATATGAAATCTTGTTGATCATCCCCCTGATTTCAGGCGAATCAGGCCGAATAACGGTTTGATTTATTTTCCTCAAGCCAAGACCCAGAACGACTTTTTTATGTTTTCCGGTTTTTCCGATAGAGCTTCTTCTTAATGTAATAGATAATTTCATGGCCATGTTATACCGTAATCTCTGATTGTTTTCTCATTTCCCGGACGAACTCTCTTCCCCTGAGCCTTTTTAATCCGGCCAGGGTCGCTTTGACCACATTGAAAGGATTTCCGCTCCCCAGACATTTGCTGAGAATGTTCTGGATTCCCACCATTTCCATGACAGACCTGACGGCGCCTCCGGCAATGATCCCGGTCCCTTCAGCCGCAGGTTTTAACAAAACATCTTCAGCCCCGAAATGCCCGGTGATTTCGTGCGGGATCGTCGTATTTTTCAACGAAACGGTAAAAACATTCTTTTTTGCATTTTCAATGGCCTTCCGGATGGCTTCGGGAACTTCGGCTGCTTTTCCCTTTCCCATTCCGACCATGCCATTTCCATTCCCAACGACAACAACAGCGCTGAAGCTGAACCGCTTTCCCCCTTTGACCACCTTGGCGACGCGGTTGATGCAGACCACTTTATCTTTTAATGAATTATCGTCCTGATTTATTTTTTCCAACATCGCTCCTATTTTTAGTCAGGGGCCTGATCGCTCCGCTCCAATGCCCCCGAACCCCAGCTCTCCCACAGGCAAAGCCTGATGGTCAAGCTTATCTTTTCAGTCAGGGGCCCTTCCGGGCTTCGCTCCTCAGATGCCCCCGAACCCCAGCTCTCCCACAGGCAAAGCCTGATGGTCAAGCTTACCTTTTTAAAATACTAATCCGCCTTCGCGGACAGCATCGGCAAGCGCCTTTATTTTACCATGATAGAGGTATCCGCCTTTATCAAAAACAACCTGTGTCACATTCTGTTCTTTTGCTCTTTTGGCAAGAAGAAGGCCGACCTTTTTTGCCGCTTCGATGTTCTTACCGGAAGCGCTCTTCTTGGCCATTCCTTTTTCCAGGCTTGATGCCATGGCCAAAGTCACTCCTTTGGTATCATCAATAATCTGCGCATAAATATATAAATTGCTTCTAAAAACAGTCAGTCTGGGACGCTCTGACGTTCCATCCACTTTTTTCCTTACGCGCTCATGGCGTTTTAATCTCGCTACGCGTTTTTTTTGAATTTGTAATCCCATGGTCCATCCTCCCCGGCTCTCCCACAGGCTAATCCTGATGGTCAAGCTTACTATTTTTAATCAGGGGCCTGATCGCTACGCTCCAATGCCCCCGAACCCCGGCTCTCCCACAGGCTAAGCCTGATGGTCAAGCTTACTTACCGGTTTTGCCTTCTTTTCTGATGATTTTTTCACCCGCGTATTTGATCCCTTTTCCCTTGTAAGGTTCGGGCTCCTTGAGGCTCCGGATATTGGCGGCAACCTGCCCCAATAACGCCTTATCTGCCCCCTTCAGGGTAACCACCGTCTGCTTTTCAACCGTTGCGTCTATCCCCTTGGGCAGCTCAACCAGAACCGGATGAGAAAAACCGAGGGATAAAGAAAGATTCCGCCCCTGAACCGCGGCCCGGTAGCCGACTCCGCTGATCTCAAGGACTTTTTCAAATCCCCTGGTAACGCCTGTAACCATATTGGCAATCTCATTGCGCATCAATCCGTGCAAGGCCTTCGCAGGACCGTCATTGCCATTCCGGCTTACTTTTATATGAGACTGCTCCTGCGCGATAGAGATCTTTTCATGAAGCGCTTTTTTTAGTTCTCCTTTGGGTCCTTTGACGGTAACAATCCCTTGCGACGACTTTACTTCCACTCCGTGAGGAACCTCTATCGGTTTCATTCCAATTCTAGACATATCGTTTATTCCAATCCACGTTACCAGATGGAGCAGAGAACTTCCCCTCCAACATTATGCTTTTTTGATTCCCGATCCGTTAATATCCCCTTTGAGGTTGACAAAATCATCACCCCCACGCCCCCTCTCACCGCGGGGATTTTTTCTTTTCCCACATAAACTCTTCTGCCGGGGCTGCTGACTCTCTGAAGGTCATTGATAATCCGCTCTTCATCTCCGTTAAGATATTTCAAATAAATACGGATAACCCCTTTTCCTTTTTGATCGACCACTTTATAACTTTTAACAAACCCTTCCTGAAAAATTTTCTTTGCCAGCTCAAGCTTCAGCTTTGATATCGGCACATCGACAAAACCCTGCCAGCGTTGATTGGCATTTCTTATTCTTGTTAGCATATCCGAAATCGGATCAGTCATTGACATATTTTTATTCCTCTACCCGCCTAAATATTTTTCAATCAACCGGATAATTTACCAGCTGGACTTAATCACCCCGGGAATTTCTCCTTTTAAACTCAGTCCTCTAAAACAGATCCGGCACATCTCAAACTTTCTCATATAACCCCGCCCTCTCCCGCAGATGGGACACCGGTTATAAGCGCGGACTTTAAATTTTTGTTTCCCTTTTGCCTTGAGTTTTAACGCTATTCTTGCCAATCCCCTATCTCCTTTTTAGTCAGGGGCCTGATCGCTCCGCTCCAATGCCCCCGCAATTCCGAACTGGATTATTTTCTGAAGGGCATCCCCATATGCTTTAATAATGCCTTTCCCTCTTCGGGATTTCTAGCCGTTGTGACAATGGTAATGTCCATGCCATGCAAAGAGGTCACTTCGTCATACTTGATTTCAGGAAAAATGAGCTGTTCTTTGACCCCCAGGGTATATCCCCCTCTCCCATCAAACGACTTCTGGGAGACCCCTCTGAAATCCCGGATTCTGGGAAGGGCGGCATGTAAAAGACGATGCAGAAATTCCCACATCCGCTCTCCGCGAAGAGTGACTTTGCACCCGATCGGCATCCCCTCTCTCAATTTAAACCCTGCAATCGACTTTTTGGCCTTGGTGATGATCGCTTTTTGTCCGGTAATCATGCCGAGCTCTTTAACCGCCTCGTCCAGAAGCTTGACATTCGAAATCGCTTCTCCCAACCCGATATTGATCACAATTTTTTCAAATCTGGGAACCTGCATCGGATTCTTGAAAGCCAGCTCTTTCATCAGCGCGGGAGCAACCTCATTCATGAACTTGACTTTCATCGCGTTCGGCTCTTTTTTGGCGCCCGGCTCTCTTTTTATAGTTGCCGCCGCCTCTTTTTTAACGGCAGGTTCTTTTCTTGCCGCTGTTTCTTTTTTAACAGCAGTTTCCTTTTTTACTTTTACAGCAGTTTCTTTTTTTGGGGTGGTCTCTTTTTTCGCCATAATCTTTAGCAGCCTTTTATTTGAATTCCTTAAGCCCGGTCAATTCCTTCTCCGCATTTTGCGCAAACTCGGAGTTTTTTATTATTTTCCAAAACCTTGATTTTAAACCGGGTGTTTTTATTGCAATGATTGCAGATTAGCATGACATTGGAAATGTGCATCGATGCTTCTTTTTCCACAATTCCTCCCTGCTTATTATCCTGGGAGGGCTTCTGGTGTTTCTTGATCAGGTTCAGTTTTTCAACCAAAACCCTCTGTCCTTTAGTGAGGACCTGAAGGATCTTCCCCTGCTTCCCTTTTTCTTTCCCTGAAATGACTTTTACGATGTCGCCTTTTTTAAGACTGACTCGAGGACCCTTTAATTCCGTTACAAACATGAAGAATTCCTTTTTTATAAAACTTCTGGCGCCAGAGAGATAATTTTAGTGAATTTTTTTCTTCTGAGTTCCCTGGCCACCGGCCCGAAAATACGCGTTCCGACCGGTTCTCCCTGAGCATTGATTAAAACGGCCGCATTCCGGTCAAACTTAATGTATGACCCGTCATCACGCCGGACTTCTTTAACGGTTCTGACCACCACCGCTTTGGCAACATCCCCTTTTTTAACGGTGGCATGAGGAATGGCTTCCTTCACAGCCACAGAAATAATGTCCCCTACGGTCGCGTATCTTTTACGAGATCCGCCCATCACATGGAAACACATGACTTTTTTGGCCCCGGAGTTATCGGCCACATCTAACATGCTGTAAATTTGTATCATCCCGTCACTCTCCTGACTCTGAAGCCGCAAACTTTTTGGGAGCAGAACTGATGATTTCAACAACGCTCCAGTGCTTTTCTTTGCTTAACGGGCGCGTTTCAATAATCTTCACTTTATCCCCAACCTGGCATTGGTTGTTCTGGTCATGAACCTTCAATCGGGTAAACCGTTTGACCACCTTCTGGTATACCGCATGAACGACGGTCCTCTCGATTTGCACGACAGCCGTTTTGTCCATTTTATTGCTGATGACTTTTCCGGTAAAAACCTTTTTCTTTTTTGGGAGAACTATTTTGTCTGTCATGAATTAACCTGTTTTGGCTGGAGAATGTTCCCTTTCTGATTTTCGATCAGAATCGTTTCTATTCTCGCCGCATCCCGTTTTAAATTTTTGACCCTCGCCAGATTTTCCATTTTTCCAAGAACAATCTGGCATCTTAAATTAAAAAGCTCTTTTTTAATTTCGCTTTTTTTGGTCTGAAGCTCTTCTTTTGAGAAATTCCTGAGTTCTTTTGCCTTCATTTACCTTACACTCCACGTTCAATCAATTTTGTGGCAATCGGCAATTTAAACGCCGCAAGCTTTAAAGCCTCTTCGGCTACCGCACGGGTAACGCCGTCCATTTCATATAAGATGCGCCCGGGCTTAACCACTGCCACCCAGTATTCCGGATTCCCTTTTCCCTTGCCCATACGGGTTTCCGCTGGTTTTTTCGTAATCGGTTTATCAGGGAAAATCCGGATCCAGATTTTTCCTCCCCGTTTGATGTACCGAGTCATCGCGATACGGGCGGCCTCAATCTGACGGCTGGTAATCCAGCCCGGTTCAAGGGCTTTTAACCCGAATTCTCCAAAGGAAAGCTCGCCTCCGCGGTAGGCTTTCCCGTTCATTCTCCCCTTCATCATCTTTCGATGTTTGACTTTCTTGGGACTAAGCATACTTCCTCTCTATACGCCGTTCCGTTTTCACTTCTTCGCTGTCAGGTAGCACATCCCCCTTATAGATCCACACTTTCACCCCGATCTGCCCATAAGTGGTTTTTGCTTCAGCCAGGCCGAAATCAATATCCGCCCGAAGGGTATGCAAAGGGACCCTTCCTTCTCGATACCATTCCGTTCTGGCGATTTCTGAACCGGCCAGCCTTCCGGCGCAGGAGATTTTAATCCCCAGAGCCCCGAGGCGGAGAGCGGTGGTCACGCTTTTTTTCATGGCTCTCCGGTAAGCGATTCTCTTTTCCAATTGAAGCGCAACACTTTCGGCAACAAGCTGAGAGTCAAGCTCAGGTTTTTTAATTTCTTTAATATTGATATAAACCTGTTTTTTTGCGATCGCTTCGAGTTCCACCTTGAGCTTATCGACTTCAGCCCCTTTCCGGCCGATAATAATTCCCGGACGGGCCGTAAAAATATTAATTTTCACCTGATTCGCCGAACGGTCTATTTCAATGCGGGATACTCCGGCATGAAAAAGTTTCCGTTTGACAATTTTCCGGATTCGTAAATCTTCATGGAGAAGTTTGGCGTAATCTTTATCGGCATACCATTTTGAACTCCATGTTTTGATATATCCCAGTCTAAATCCTATGGGGTGTACTTTTTGTCCCAAACTTTTTTCTCCTCTTTATCGAGTTTCTTTCTTCTTTTCTGTTTGTTCCGAAAGAACCAGCGTAATATGGCTCATTCTCTTATGAATTCTAAAGGCCCGACCCATCGCCCGGGGCTGAAACCGTTTCATCACCGGCCCGACATTGACATAGGCCTCGCTGACGAATAAATCATCCACATCCCCCATTTCCTTTTGTTCAGCATTGGAAACGGCGGATTTTAATAATTTTTCAACGGTTTTTGCCGCATGTTGGGGTAAAAAACGAAGCGTATTCATCGCCATTTCTACCCGTTGCCCCCGGATTAAATCGACTATCAGACGGACTTTTCTCGGTGGAATATGAACATGTCTTAAAATTGCCCTGGCTTCTGCCATTTCTCTTCCTTCTTCCTTCCGGTCTTCCGGTTTTTGGATCGCCTGCACGGAAAGATTTTTCCG